>DASWSZ010000202.1:0-10373 GCA_036402395.1 Methylophilus sp. | reverse complement strand
TGTCAAAAAAACGCAATTGGTTGATTTAATGGACATTGATGACCCTGAGGATTTAAATGCAGATCACAATACCCATTTTACTTTTCCGCTGGTCACCATCGAAAACGTGTTGATATTAGATGCTTCGACTTTATTGGTGGCCAATGACAATAATTTTAGCGAGCGCACGCAATTCATCAAATTATGGCTGGATAAACCCTTAGCATTGGCAAATTTTGTAACGCCTAGAGTCAATACGCAAACGTGGATAAAAAACGCCAGTTTGTTGGGCGACATGGATTTAAATGACCACAGTTTTTTTGGCTGGACGACGGTGTTGTTATATTTGGTGGCGAGCATTAGAGCAGGGTATAAAGCTAAACTTACGTTTACAAATAAAGAAAGCTGCTACTTTTGGTTAGGTTTAACCGGCTTGTTAATTGTATTGGGCTTAAATAAGCAACTAGATTTTCAATCTAATTTGACCGAATGGTTACGAGATTCCGCTAAGGCGCATGGCTGGTATGCGCAGCGCAGAGGCTACCAATTACTGTTTATCTCTGTCATTGGCTTGGCTATTCCTATTTTGCTAATTTCGTTGCGGCTTTTTTTATATCATTCGTGGCAACGCTATAAACTTGCATGGCTAGGTATTGTGTTGCTCATGGTCTTTGTCATTGTACGCGCAGCTTCTTTTCACCATGTGGATATGGTGTTTTATCAAGCCATTGGTAGCTTGCGCTATTATCAAGCCTTAGAAATGTTGGCCATTGCTATCATCATTGCCGGTACTTTTTTTGAGAATAAACCTGAGCCCATGACAGCTAGAGCCATTAATACGGCTAAAAGCATGGTGTATATTCAAGCAGAGGGTGACGCTGTTACTTGCCCAAGTTGCGGTAAACAACCATTAGCCGAAACCAAACACGGGCGCGTGTTTAAATGTAAACATTGCAGACAGGTATATGAAACCCGTCTATTAAACAACGCAACATCTAAGCCTGCCTAAGTGTTAATTTTAAGCCTATTTTAAGTGAATACATTGTGAATATATATCAACTTGCCACGCCATTATTGTTTCAACTAGATGCAGAAGTAGCACATGATTTAACCTTAAAAACGCTTAAAAAAGCCGAGCGTTTTGGCTTGTTAACACATTATCCAAAACCGCCAGTGTGTCTGCCGCGCCAAGTCATGGGGCTTACATTTTCTAACCCAGTGGGGCTGGCCGCAGGCTTAGATAAAAATGCTGCGGTGATAGATGGCATGGCGGCACTGGGGTTTGGGTTTATCGAGGTGGGCACGGTGACGCCTAGACCGCAACCGGGTAACCCCAAGCCGCGTTTGTTTCGTGTGACTGAAGCACAAGGCATTATTAATCGCTTTGGTTTTAATAACTTAGGTGTAGATCATTTGGTTGAAAACGTCAAAGTCGCCAAATTTAAAGGTGGCACGGCGCACCAAATACTGGGTATTAATATCGGCAAAAATTTTGATACGCCAAATGAGCGGGCAGTGGACGACTATTTAATTTGCATGCAAAAAGTCTATGCGCATGCCAGTTATATTACGGTGAATATTTCATCGCCCAACACCAAAAACCTACGTGCGTTACAAGAAAAAGAAGCGCTTGCTAGCTTGCTTGCAAGTCTTAAAGCCGAGCAGGCCAAACTGGCGCAGCAACATGGAAAATACGTACCGATTACCTTAAAAATTGCACCCGATTTAACCGCCGAACAAGTGGTTGAGATTGCCGACTTATTAATGCAACATCAGATGGATGGCGTGATTGCCACCAACACCACCTTGTCCCGCGATGCAGTGAAGGGCATGCCAAATGCTGAAGAAACTGGCGGCTTATCTGGCGCGCCGGTTAAGCAAGCGTCGACCTTGGTCATTCAACAACTCTCCAAACAATTGCAAGGCGCATTACCCATTATTGGCGTAGGTGGCATATTAAGTGGCGCCGATGCGGTAGAAAAAATCGCCGCAGGTGCCAGCTTGGTGCAAGTGTATAGCGGCCTAATTTACCAAGGGCCAAAACTAGTGCGCGATATTTGCAAAAGCTTGGGTTAATGACATTACCCATACTCTATTCTTATCGCCGTTGCCCATATGCGATGCGGGCGCGCATGGCGCTGCACTATGCCGGCATTGCAGTTGAAATCCGTGAAATTGACTTAAAAAACAAGCCTGTGCATCTGTTGCAAATGTCGCCAAAAGGTACGGTGCCCGTGCTGGTTTTGCCAGATGGCGCTGTTATTGAACAAAGCTTGGAGATTATACAGTGGGCGTTGCGGCAGCAGGATAAAGAGGGTTGGCTAAATGCCGATAGCGCGCTTACACAGCAGTTGATTGCCGAAAATGACGGTAGTTTTAAGCAGGCAATCGATCTATATAAATATGCGAGTCGATTTCCTGAACAATCGGCGCAAGACTATCGGGCGCAAGGGGAAGTGTTTTTACGCAAGTTGGAGCATTTACTTAGCCGCTCGGCCTTTTTATTAGGCCCTAAAATCAGTTTGGCTGATATCGCCATTTTTCCGTTTATTCGCCAATTTGCGGCGGTGGACGCTGCTTGGTTTGACGGTGATTTGTCTAAAAGTGCACCTTTTCCAGCATTAAAGGTTTGGTTGAATCACTTGGTTGCGTCTACGCTGTTTATCAGCATCATGCAAAAACAGCCAACATACATAGCGTAAGCTGGCTGTATAAATACTGCATTAAAGATTACTCGGCGGTAGCGAGAGTAGGAGCATCCGAGCGTTTGTCCTGTGAAAATACCAATTTCACTTTGTCATTATCATCAATATCGACATGGACTACGCCGCCATTGGCTAATTGCCCAAACAGCAACTCATCCGCCAAGGCTTTACGAATGGTATCTTGAATCAAACGCGCCATTGGGCGGGCACCCATCAACGGGTCAAAGCCTTTTTTGCCCAAGTACGCTTTTAAGGCATCACTAAAGGTCACGTCGACTTTTTTCTCGTGCAATTGGTCTTCTAGTTGCATCAAGAATTTATCCACCACGCGAATAATAATATCTTGCGTTAAGCTGCCAAATGACACAGTGGCATCTAGACGATTGCGGAATTCTGGACTAAAGAAGCGTTTAATATCAGCCGCTTCGTCGCTCACATCTTTAGCATTGGTAAAGCCTATCGTCGATTTCGCCATATTTTCGGCACCGGCATTGGTGGTCATGATAATGGTGACGTTGCGGAAATCGGCTTTGCGGCCATTATTGTCCGTTAAGGTGCCATGATCCATCACTTGTAACAAGATATTGAAAATATCTGGGTGCGCTTTTTCAATTTCATCCAACAGCAACACACAGTAAGGTTGTTTGGTAACGGCTTCCGTCAGTAAACCACCTTGGTCAAACCCTACATAGCCTGGCGGCGCGCCAATTAAACGACTGACCGCATGGCGTTCCATATATTCACTCATGTCAAAGCGTATTAACTCTATGCCCATGATGTAAGCCAATTGTTTAGCCACTTCGGTTTTACCCACACCAGTAGGGCCGCTAAATAAGAAGCTACCGATGGGTTTATTGTTGGCACCTAAGCCGCTACGTGCCATTTTGACTGCAGACGACAGTGCCTCAATGGCTTTGTCTTGGCCAAACACCACCGCTTTTAAATCACGCTCTAGTGTTTTGAGGGCATGTCTGTCATCGGTAGAGATGTTTTTGGGCGGAATACGCGCAATTTTTGCCACAATGTCTTCAATCTCTTTGTTACCGATGATTTTTTTCTGTTTATTTTTCGGCAAAATGCGTTGTGCCGCACCGGCTTCATCAATCACGTCAATCGCTTTATCTGGCAAATGCCTGTCATTAATATATTTAGCCGATAACTCTGCTGCCGTGCTTAATGCGCTGGCACTGTATTTGACGTGATGATGGTCTTCAAATTTAGATTTGAGGCCTTTTAAAATCTCGATGGTTTCGGCCACGCTAGGTTCGGCTACGTCGATTTTCTGGAAGCGGCGGGACAGCGCATGGTCTTTTTCAAAAATACCGCGGTATTCTTGATAAGTGGTGGCACCTATGCACTTGAGCGTGCCGTTTGAAAGGGCAGGTTTAAGCAAATTGCTGGCATCCAAAGTGCCACCGCTGGCTGCACCAGCGCCTATCAAGGTATGAATTTCGTCAATAAACAAAATTGCATCTGGTTTTTCTGCCAATTGCTTCATCACGGCTTTTAGGCGCTGCTCAAAGTCACCACGGTATTTGGTCCCCGCCAATAATGCGCCCATGTCGAGCGAATACACAGTAGCATTGGCCAGAACTTCAGGAATATCTTGCTCAACGATGCGGCTGGCCAGACCCTCGGCAATCGCCGTTTTGCCTACGCCAGCTTCGCCCACCAACAGTGGGTTGTTTTTACGACGACGGCACAGCGTCTGAATGACGCGTTCTAATTCTAGGCCGCGGCCAATCAGCGGATCAATCTTACCCGCTGCCACTTGCAGATTTAAATTCAGTGTGAAGTTTTCCAGTGCGCCATTGGGTGCTGTTTCGGCTTCCGTCTCTTGGTCTATGCCTTCTACTTTTTCATCGCCTTCTGGCAATTTAGCGACACCATGCGAGATAAAATTCACCACATCTAAACGGGTGATGCCTTGGCGATGCAAGAAGAACACGGCATGGGAATCTTTTTCACCATAAATCGCCACCAATACGTTGGCCCCAGTAACTTCTTTTTTGCCAGAAGACTGCACATGCAGCATGGCGCGTTGAATCACGCGTTGAAAGCCCAACGTAGGCTGTGTATCGACTTCACCATCCCCATTAACAGTAGGGGTGTGTTCTTCGATATATTGGTTCAGCTCGTTACGCAGCACGTCAAACTTAGCACCGCAGGCGCGTAAGACTTCTGCCGCAGTCGGGTTGTCTATCATGGCCAGTAATAAATGCTCGACCGTAATGAGTTCATGACGCTTTTGTCTGGCGTCCATAAAGGCCATATGTAGGCTAACTTCTAACTCTTGAGCAATCATTGCTATACCTTAACTTTCTGAAACCTACTGATTAACTATCGTATTGTGACCACTGCTACTTAACATTCAGCCTAACTTAACTATCTCTGTTACTTAACACCATGGTAACACTTTGCCACTGCACCAATTTCAGATTAAACAGCCATTTTCTCTACCTGTTTAGGCTTACGCCCAATAGTGTGTAATCCACCCTTAGGCTGGTTCTACTACGCATTGCAATGGGTGCTGTGACTCTCTTGCATGTTGCAAAACGCGTGCCATCTTTGTTTCAGCAATGTCTTGAGGGTAGACTCCGCATACACCTACGCCCTCAGTATGTACTTTGAGCATAATCTGTGTTGCTTGTTCAAGACTTTTGTTAAAAAAGGTTTGTATGGTTTCCACTACAAACTCCATGGGGGTGTAATCGTCATTCAGCAACAATACTTTAAACATAGCTGGCAGTTTTGGTTTAACTGCATTGGGCTTAAGTGCGGTGTTGTTATCTGAATGGGATTGGGCCATTTACGTCAATGCTTTAAATTACTTGTTTAGATGTATTTTGAGCCGACTGTTAAAAAATTCAAGCCCAATATGAGTAGGGTTTAGCGATTAGGGGAATATTTTTACACTTTTCACAATTCTGTCTTGGGTTTGCACTATCTCTAGCACGTGCTGGCCTATTTTAAAGCTAGTGCTAGGCTCAGGAATGTCTTCAAAGTGTTCAATCACTAAGCCATTCAGTGTACGTGGACCATCTAGCGGCAAATTAAGTTTCAGTTTTTTATTCAGTGTGCGCAATGAAGTGCTGCCGTCTACTAGCCAGCTGCCGTCGGGCTCTTGGTGGTATGTGCCAGTGCGGCTGGGCGATTGGGTAGTGAAGTCGCCTATCATTTCTTCTAGGATGTCTTCCAGTGTCACCAAGCCTTTGAACTCACCATATTCATCTACCACTAACGCGATACGCTCTTTATGTTCTTGGAACTGCTGGATTTGCGTGTAGAGCGGGGTACCTGACGGGATAAAGTAAGGCTCACTGATAGTCTCGCGTAGTGCTTCTTTGTCAAAGTCATCATCCACTTGGTGGTTACGCAATTGATTGAAGATTTTGCGCACATGAATAATGCCGATAATTTCTTCGTTGTCGCCTACGCGCACCGGCAAGCGCGTGTGATGGCTGGTAGAGATTCGCGTCAGAATGTCTTCTAGCGGCTGGTCAAAATCAATCACTTCCACCATAGTATGCGCCGTCATCACGTCATCCACAGTAATTTTTTCTAATTCAAACAGATTAAGTAAAATCGTACGGTGTTTTTTCGGTAAAAAGTGGCCAGCATCGGTGACAATGCTGCGTAGTTCATCCATGGTCAGTGATTGCTCGGTATTGCTAAAGTTGACATTCACTCTAAGCAGTTTAAGCAGCCCTTCGACAAACAAATTGACAAACCACACCACAGGGTAGAGCAGTTGCAACAGTGGGTACAACACATAGCTGCACATAATGCCAAGCTTTTCTGGGTAGGCAGCGGCGATGACTTTAGGCGAGATTTCACTGAATACCAAAATGGCAAAGGTGACAGACAAGGTGCCTATCATCAGCACCCATTCGCCTTCGCCAAACAACTCTACTGTGATGACGGTGACTAAGGTGGCCGAGGCGGCATTGGAAAAGTTATTGCACAGTAAAATCACGCCGAGCAATTTATCAGTTTTGGCCAACAAGGTGCTGGCTAACTTAGCACCGCGATGACCTTCTTTAACCAAATGCCGTAAGCGGTAGCGGTTGAGCGACATTAAGCTGGTTTCGGCTATCGAAAAGAAACCAGAAATAAGTAATAGCAATGCTAGCAGTAGCAATTGCCAAGAGATAGGGATGTTATCCAAGGAGTATGAAAGCAGTTGTGATTAAGGCTTCAGTTTAACTGCTAGTGAAGCGCTTAATCAAGACATTACTAGATTTAACGATGTGAATTAAGGTGCGAGTTCTGCGGCTTCGTCAGTAGGTTTTTTCTCAACATCACCAATTAAATTGGCACGGTTGACGCCTAGCCACAGCGCAATTGGGCACGCCACCAATACTGATGAGTAAATGCCAAACAAAATACCTATGGTCAGCGCTAACGCAAAGTTATGTAACACTTCACCGCCAAACAATAACATTGAGCCTACCATGGTTTGCGTCATTAAGTGGGTGATGACGGTACGTGACATGGTGCGCGTAATGGCGTTGTCAATGACTTGTACCGCCGTGGCTTTGCGCATTTTTCTAAAGTTTTCGCGCACTCGGTCAAATACCACCACCGATTCATTCACCGAGTAGCCCAGCACCGCCAAAATCGCCGCCAACACGGTGAGGTTGAATTCCCATTGGAAGAAAGCAAAGAAGCCCAGAATAATCACCACGTCATGCATATTGGCGATAATGGCTGCCACCGCAAAGCGCCATTCAAAACGCACCGCCAAGTACGCCATAATGCCGATACACACGAGCAATAAGGCCAAGCCGCCATTGGCGTACAGTTCTTCACCTACTTGCGAACCCACGCTTTCAACACGACGTACATCGGCTTGCGGGTCGGCGGCTTTTAAAGCTGCGGTGACTTTTTCAGACAGCTGCGCAATGGACAAGTCTTTTTTAATCGGCAAGCGTATCAGCACATCTTGGCTAGTACCAAAATTTTGTACGGTGACATCATTTAAGCCAATGGAATCAACGGCTGTTCGTATGCTATCAATGTCTGCTGATTGCGGATAATTGACTTCCATCACTGTGCCGCCAGTAAAATCCACACCGTAGTGCAGGCCGCGTGTGCCTAAAAAGAAGATCGCCAAAATAAAGGTAATGAGCGAAATCGCCGTAGTTAAACGGCCATAACTCATAAACGGGATGTCATTTTTAATTCTAAATAATTCCATAATATCTACTCTAAATTAAGTGCGTTGCTACAAAACGCGTTGGTCATTCCCGCATATGCAGGAACGACTGGATTGTGAGTGTTAGGCTTTGTAAATCTGACCAATGGCCAAACTGTTGATTTTGCGACGGTAGCCGTAAATCATATTAATCATGGCACGCGATACCAAAATGGCGCTGAACATCGAGGTTAAAATCCCTAGCACGTGCACCACGGCAAAACCTTTGATTGGGCCGGTACCAAACATAAATAAGGCCAAACCAGCAATCATGGTGGTGACATTAGAGTCTAAAATAGTATCAAACGCGCGGTCGTAACCGGCATGAATACTAGCTTGTGGCGTATTGCCGTTGCGTAACTCTTCGCGCACACGCTCATTAATCAATACGTTAGCATCAATCGCCATGCCCAATGCCAGCGCAATCGCTGCCAAGCCGGGTAAGGTTAACGTGGCTTGCAACATAGATAATAAGGCTACTAGTAACAACAAGTTCACGCCTAGTGCAAGTACCGAAACCGCGCCAAACGCAACGTAGTAAATTATCATCATCACTGCAATTGCGGCAAAGCCCCACAGCGTAGAATGCACGCCACGTTTGATGTTTTCTTCACCCATGCTTGGGCCGACGGTACGCTCTTCTATAATTTCCATCGGTGCCGCTAGCGCGCCAGCACGTAATAATAGTGAAACATCGGTAGCTTCTTGCACATTGGCCATGCCGGAAATTTGTACGCGACCACCGCCAATTTCTTCATTAATCACCGGTGCTGTAATAATTTCTGTGCTGCCTTTTTCTATCAGCAAAATCGCCATACGTTTGCCCACATTATCGCGCGTGACATTTTTAAAGATGCCGGCTCCGCGGCCATCTAACGTGACATTTACCACTGAGCTACCGTTACGTTGGTCTATGCCAGGGCCCGCATCGGTAATGCGGTCACCCGTGAGCACCACACTTTTCTTGACTAAAATTGGGCGGCCTTCACGGTCGTTATAGAGCTCATCACCAAACGGTACTTGACCATTGGCGGCTTTTTCCATGGTGGCGACATCGGTTTTTTCTTCATCCACCATACGGATTTCCAAAGTAGCGGTACGGCCCAATATTTCCTTAGCTTTGGCGGTGTCTTGTACGCCTGGTAACTGCACGACGATGCGGTCAAAGCCTTGTTGTTGTACGATAGGCTCGGCCACCCCTAACTCATTGATACGGTTATGCAACGTTTGTAAGTTTTGTTTTAAAGCAAACTCTTGCGTACGTTTTTGCGCCGCCACCCCCATGCTGGCAATGAGCGTGACGTCTTTGCCTGAACCTTTGGTCGTGTAAGTTAAATCGGGATAATCCTTGCTCAACAATTTAAGCGCTTGCGTCGCTTCGGCTTCGCTCTCAAATTTCACTTCTACTTGTCGGCCTTCGCGTGAAATACCAAAGTAGTTGAGTTTTTCACGACGTAACGCGGTGCGGAAGTCACCTACGCTGCTTTCAGCGGCTTTGTCTAGCGCTGCATTCATGTCTACTTGCAACAGAAAATGTACGCCACCACGCAAATCCAAGCCTAAGTACATGGGTTTAGCGCCGATTGATAATAACCAATTAGGTGTTTGAGACAGCAAATTGAGCGCAACGGTATAGTCTTTACCTAAGCTGGCGCCTAATTTATCTTTGGCTTTCAATTGGTCTTCGGCATTGGCAAAACGCACCTTGACGCCGCTGGCATCCAAATAAATACCATTAAACGGCACACTGGCCAGTTGCAAGGTGGCCTCTACTTTTTTAAGCAGCTCATTATCGGATTTAAGTGAAGTTTTAGCGGGACTGACCTGAACGGCTGGGGATTCGCCAAAGAAATTAGGAATGGTATAGAGCAAGCCAATCAAAATCACGGTGACGATTAATATATTTTTCCAGAGTGGATAGCGATTCATGGCGTGGCTCGTTCAGGCAAATTAAGGGCGGATTTGAGAGTTTAGTTAAATAGCTTTAATGGTGCCGGGCGGCAGCAGTGTTTGAATGGTGTGTCTTTGTACATTGACCACGGTATTGGCGGCAATTTCTATACTAATAAAATTGTCACTTACTTTGGTCACTTTACCTACAATACCACCAGAGGTGACCACTTCATCGCCACTTTTTAACGCGTCTATCATGGCTTTTTGTTGCTTGGCTTGTTTCATTTGCGGACGAATCAGCATGAAATAAAACAAGACAAAAATCACCACCATCGGTAAAAAGCTCATTAAATCGCCACCAAGTGGGCTGGATGCTGCGTATGCATTGCTGATGAATAAGTTGCTAAACATGCGAGAGAGCTTTCATATAATTTCAGATATCTAGATTTTAACACAGATAAAACATGTTAATAATGACCCTATGTATACTTCAGCCTGAATATTACTTATACTGATGGCGAGATAGTTTGGCTTACTTTTGATTAGTAAGCTTCTATAACTTAGTAAAATTTTAAGGCAACACTGAGCAATGACATTTA
>DASWSZ010000201.1:0-23837 GCA_036402395.1 Methylophilus sp. | reverse complement strand
TAGTTTTTCTGGCTTATTGGCAGTGAGTGGTAACGCTTTTAACATGCGCATTTTCATCACGCCATTGTTCATGGTCATGCTGTGGATTTCTACTTCACCGGCATTGGGCGAGGCCACAGCCACCAGCGTAGTATCTGCATCACTGGTCAGCGTCATATAGGCAGCGCCTACTTTTTGACCTGGCGCGGTAGCACGTACCCAAGCATCAGTGATCGTCACCTCGCCCATGGCGGTTGTGGTGAAACACAGTAAGCTGGTGATGAATAGGGTTTTGTAGTTTGATAACATGATGAAATCCTTTATTGATGCGCAAAATGCATTCATTAAAAGCTAAATGCATCCATTAAAATGTCAGGGGTTGATTAAACATAACGTTATATCAGACAAAACGTGCACACAATCATTCAAACTAAAGCATGATCTTAGTCAGTCGACATCGCAATCACACATCGTCTAACTTAATTGTCAGCCAGTTTAATCATCCACCCATTAATCATCGTCTAAGCTTGGCGGGGCGGCATCTGGAATGCGGTGCTGCTCATTGGCCCAATCGCCCAAATCGATCATTTGGCAACGCTCTGAGCAAAACGGACGGTAGAGATTATTGGGGCTGAACTCGCAAGGCTTACCGCAGGTGGGGCAATTGACTAAACGCTTTTTAACTATACTCATGACTACTTTACTGACTAAACTAATTTACCGACTTCATTTGGCCGCTACTTAAAAGTTACAAATGACCATGGAAAACTCAACATCATGGTCACACTGTTTGGGTTTTTGCACAAAGTCTAAGCTATTAAAACGAATATTGATGGCGTATTTATTGGCGCTCACTTCGGGAAAACACACTGAGTTTTCCATTTCGATTCTGAGTAACTGCGCTGGTTTTACGCCATTGAGCAACTGCTGAAACACCCCGTTATGGGCAACATAGTGCGTAATAGAGCCGCTACCGCGTAATATTTTGAGGATAGTTTGAATGGCTTGATGCATAGGCATCAGCCTAGATAACCAGACCTCGAAGTCTTTTTTACGGCGCTCTTCGCCCAAATAAAGCCAGTGGTGGTAGGACGGCAAATCGAACTCACAGACACCACCGGGGATATTGGCACGCTGCTTAATGCTCATCAGCCAATCGTTTTCGCGCAAGGCCTGCCCTAATTTAAGGTTATCGCCACGCAAGGCTAACGCACTTTGCTCTATCTTTTCGATGGTCGTGTTTAGGGTGGTTTCGGAAATATTGGGGTTACCACGCAACTGCTGTAAATAGCTTTTTTGGCGTTCGAGCTCCTGCACTAAATCCATTTTCAAATCAGCACGATCAATAATATCGAGCATTTGTAGGATAGAAATGAGAGCTGCGTGATGATTGTATTCATGTCCGTCATCCACATGATGCAAGACTTTAGTAAACAAATCTTCTAGGCGAAGATAAGTTCTGATACGCTCATTAAATGGAAATTCGTAGCTAGACACGGTGTGGTATTAAGTCTGCTTACTTATGGTTATAAATTGCAGTGAATTATCAGATTTATTTGCTAACTATGCAAGTATTAATATAATTTTTATGAAATTCTGCAATTTTCTGCTGCAAATTTTGCAAATCACCATCATTGACAATGATGGTATTCGCACCGTCTATACGCTGTTGTCGCGACACTTGCGCACGCAGAATATTTTCAACTTGCGCTTGGCTTAAACCACTACGCTGCATCACTCTTTTAATTTGCAGCGCCTCATCGCAATCGATCAACAAAATGTGATCGATGCTAGCTTGATAGCGGTTGCTCTCAAATAACAAAGGAATGACTAAGACTTGATAAGGCGCGTCTGGCTGTAACGCGAGTTGCTTGAGCGCTTCTTCATGGATGGCCGGATGCAAAATTGCGTTGAGCGTTGCACGCGCCGCTGCATCATTAAACACAAGCTCGCGCATGGCTGGGCGATTCAAGGCCTGCTCTGGCGTGACATAATCTGGCCCAAACGCAGCAGCAATTTGTTGCACCAGCGGTGCGCCAGCGGCTGTCAGTTGGTGCGAAATCACATCAACATCCACCACCGGCACACCCAAGCTAGTAAACGCCTGAGTGGCTGCCGATTTACCGCTACCAATACCACCCGTTAATGCAACAACGTTCATGCATTATCCACACGCATTGAGGCAAGCACCTGATGACCCACGCTGATTATGGTACCAAGTAAAGCTGTGCCAGTTGCTGGCCATAAAACAGTGCAGCAATGCCACCCATGGCTAAAAATGGGCCAAATGGAATGGCCGTATTGCGGCCTTTGCCTTTAAACAGGATAAGCCCTATGCCGATGACCGCACCGGAAATAGAGCTTAATAAAATCACCGCAGGCAAAATTTGCCAGCCAAACCAAGCGCCAATAGCCGCCAATAATTTAAAATCACCATAACCCATGCCCTCTTTTCCGGTAACCAATTTGAATAGCCAAAACACAGTCCATAACACCAAGTAACCCGCCATGGCGCCAATCACAGCCGAGGATAAATCGGTAAAGCCACCGTTTAAGTTCACCAGCAAACCCAACCACAATAAAGGCAAGGTAATGTCATCTGGCAGCAACTGCGTGTCAAAATCAATAAAAGTCAGCGCAATTAGCGCAAATACAAACAGCCACGCAAATAAGGTCGTCCAAGTGTAGCTGTATTGCCATGCAACGGCCGCAATCAACACGCCAGTGGTGGCCTCCACCAGTGGATAACGCAGACTAATCGGCGTGCTACAGCCACGACATTTTCCACGTAACAATAGATAGCTAATAATAGGGATATTCTCTAACGGGGTAATTTTATGCGCACATTTTGGGCATACCGATCTGGGCGTGGCTAATGTGTATTTGGCTTGCTCCGGCACATCTTTGCCTTGTAATTCTAGGCAGTTAGCGTGCCAAGCGCGCTCCATCATAATAGGCAGTCTGTGGATGACTACATTCAAAAAACTGCCGACTATAAGACCAAATACGGCAGACACTATGACAAATAATGTCGGTTCGCTACTCAATAAGTCTGAGATGGGAGAGAAAAATTCAAACATAGATAACCTAGGCGTGATGTAAACTTCTGCATCATCGCACCGTTAATATATGTGTGCAAGTCAGAGTTTAAGTTTTGGTGCAATACTTGCTTAAGTTTTTATAAGTGTATTTTGCAAGCGCACTTGATTACTACTTAACTGTCACCACATAGGCCAAGATAGCGTCAAGCTTGATTCAGTAACATTAGTAAAGGACTGTATATGACGAACAATAACAATGCGTTTGATACCACCCAAATTGAACTCAACCAATTTGAACACCCAGCATGGGATGAGCCTATTATTTGCCGCGTAGAAGTTGACCTGCCTGGCTGGTTAGCACAACTGACTGGCGATCGTCATTGGGAAGTCTTTGGTGAAGACGAAGAAGATACTTGCATTAGTTTTATGATGCGCCAAAAAGACGCGGATACACATGCGCAAGTCAAAGCAGACAGTCTCAAACAAGTGCCATTTAAATTAGCGGAAGTGACGCTGTATCACAATGGTTATGCGGTAGTGGATGTGGATGGTGAGGCATTGTTTGATGGCTCACTAACCACTGGCACCAGCAACTGCGCGCACTTAAGTTATTACCACGCTACTGGCGAGCAGATTATCTTAAACTAGACTAACACTACATTAGTATTTGCGCACTAGTATTGACGGTCGACCGCAAAGGCCGCCAATGCTAGTAATGCCGTTTTTTGGCTGGAGGCTGGTAACGCTGCAAGGGCAGCACAGGCTAAATCCACTTCACTTTGCGCCAATGTGCGCACATAGTCCAAGGCATGCGTGGCTTCCAACGTGGCCAATACCTCAGGCAGTTTAGTCAAATCTCCAGAGGCCATGGTCTCACTGACCAGCTTAGCTTGCGCCGCTGTGCCATGCTGAATCGCGTATAGTAATGGCAATGTAGGCTTACCTTCAGCCAAGTCATTGCCTAGCTTTTTGCCTATCTGTTCAGGATTGCCACTTAAGTCCAACACATCATCGATTAACTGAAAGGCTGTGCCTAAGCGCATGCCATATTCGGCCAGCGCTTGCTCCTCGGCTGCTGTTGCGTTACTGATTACTGCGCCTAGGCGAGTGGCTGCCTCAAATAATTTTGCCGTTTTAAAGTGGATGACTTTTAGATAGTCTTGTTCAGTAATGTCCACTTTGCGCACATTTAATAATTGCAGCACTTCCCCTTCGGAAATTACATTGGTCGCCTCGGCCAATATTTCCATCACTCGCATGCTATGCAGTTTCACCATCATTTGAAAGGCGCGCGAATACAGGAAATCGCCCACCAGCACACTGGCAGCATTGCCAAACACATGATTGGCGGTGGATTTACCACGCCGCATATCAGATTCGTCCACCACATCATCGTGCAGCAAAGTAGCGGTATGGATAAACTCGACGATTGCTGCCAATTGATGATGCACCGCTTGAATATTGCCAAACAGATGGGCTGATAGCAGCACCAAGGCTGGACGCAAGCGTTTACCACCGCTATTGATGATGTATTCGGACACCTGATTGATGAGCGCAACTTCGGAATGCAAAGAATCGCGGATGACTTGATCCACGTGCAGCATTTCTGAGGAAATTTGTGTTTGAAAGGAGTGTAAAGCCACTAATAAGCCAACATTAACGAAGTTATAGAAAGTACTGAATAAAACCAACTACATAAAGCAACCACCTGAATTAAGATTATAGCTTATTTCTGAGCACTCGCAGCAAGCGTGATACAGGAATACCAAGCACGCGCGCAGTCAGCATGGAAATCAAATCAAACAAGCACGACGCTGCTAATGCTGTTGACTGCTATTGCATTTGCATGGATCAACCGCTACAACCACAAGCCGCCGCAGAACTTAAATGACATAAGATATTCCAACGGCAGGCTGTTATCAATACGCTATAATTACTAGTGCGTAAATAGTTAAGTGACTCACAAATGAGTCCACTTGCACATCCTCTAAAAAAACACTTTGTAACTGATATGAACATCATGACAAGCACTAAAACGCCTCTACAAAGGCTGCTCGCACTGATCCAGCTTGAAAAAAAAGACATTCATCTACTGATTATTCTCACGTTTGGCTTTGGCTTGCTGGGCATTGCCACGCCGATCGCTGTGCAAGCACTGGTCAATATCGTCACCATGGGTGGGGTACTGCAGCCATTGTTTGTGGTGTCTTTGATTTTATTTGGCCTACTGGTGCTGTCTGGCGTGCTGTATGTATTTGAAGCCTACGTGGTGGAATTAATACAAAGGCGACTGTTTATTAGAACAGCCCTTAATGTTGCCAAGCACGCGCAAGGTGTAGATGCGACAGTGTACGATTACAGCAACCCTGTCGAACTGATGAATCGATTTTTTGACATTACCACCATACAAAAATCCACCGCCACCCTGCTCACCTCAGGCTTAGCAGCGTTTTTACAAGGGTTTATTGGCAGTGTCATTTTAATGTTTTATAGCATTTATTTTGGCATCATAGTTGTAGTAGCGTTGGTGTTACTCGCTTTCATCATTTTTGTGTTGGGTAGCAATGGCATCAATACCGCCATTGATGAATCAAAAGCAAAATATGACATGGCAGCCTGGTTAGAGACCATTGCCAGAAACTACTATGTGTTTAAATTTTATAGTGGTTTACAGCGCGCTAAACGCTTTAGTAACGAGCTGGCGCATCACTACGCAGAAAAAAGAGTAGAACATTTTAGTACCTTGCTTTGGCAAAATATTGGTGCAGTCACCCTGTATGCCATTATTGGTACGCTGATGTTGGCTTTGGGCGGTGGGCTGGTGATCAAAGGGCAAATTAACTTGGGTCAGTTTGTTGCGGCCGAGCTCATCATTTTTGGCGTGTTATCGGCATTTGTACGCTTTATTAACAAACTTGAGTACTTTTACGACATGTTAGCGGCACTGGATAAAATTGGCTTTTTAGACGATTTGCCGCAAGAAAGTATCGGCAGCTACGCCTTACCTAGCGACGGCATGCAGCGCTTTGAAGTGAATAACGTTTCATTTCAGTACTCCCCACGCATCCAGTTGCTCAATAACATTAGTTTTCAAGTGATCAAAGGGCAAAGTGTCTGCATTTTAGGTGAGTCTGGTGTAGGTAAAACCACTTTGGTAGGCATAGTCACTGGGCTAAGAGCCCCGACCACTGGCCATATTAGTTTTGATGGCAACGATTTGCGGCAACTGAATCAACATTCGCTACGCAATGCCATAGGTATCGCCGGCAGAGTTGAGGTAGTAGAAGGCTCTATCTTAGAAAATATCACGCTAGGCAGAGAACACATCACCTTAAATCATATCAATCCCATTTTGGATGAACTGGGGTTACAAGCTGACTTTACCAAGCTAGAACATGGACTGGATACGCCACTCACCGCCTTTGGCGCACCGTTATCGACCACGCAAGTGCAACGCTTAATGTTAGTGCGCGCGATTGTGGCGCAACCAAAACTACTGATTATCGATGGGTTATTAGATAACTTTACCCGTGTAGAACTCGAATCCGTATTAACGCTGTTAATCAGCCATAAGGCAGATTGGATGCTACTGGTGACTACCCGCTTTGAGCACATTGCCCAACACTTTAACCACATCGTTTCGCTCAATCAGCAGAATAGTGAGTCCGCATGAGTGGGTCTGAGTACAATCAACATGATGCACTGGTGAGCGCAGAAACGCCGCCGTTTGTGATGCGCTATGTCAAGCTATTGGCTGTTTTATTTTTTGTATTGCCACTGCTGGCATTACTTTTACCTTGGCAACAAAACGTCACCGCGGGTGGCAAAGTCACTGCATTTTCTCCGGCTGAACGGGTACAAACGATAGATGCACCGCTTAATGGCATCATCAGCAAGTGGTACGTGCAAGAAGGCAGCGTGGTCAAAGCAGGCGATACGCTGCTTGAAATCAGTGATATCGACCCTTTGTTTAAAGATAGGCTTGAGACGCAACGCAATAATTTGCAAAGTAAGCTAGCAGCAAAACAAGGTGAGCTCGCGTCTTATGAGGTACAACTGCAAAATTTAACGATGTCGCGTGATGCAAAAATTGCTGCGGCGCAATTCAAATTAGCGGTGGCCAATCAAAAAATTCTCGCCACCACCGAAGCCATCAGCGCAGCCAGTGCCACAGTAGATGCGGCAACCTTTCAAGAGCGCCGCATGCAGCGCTTACTGCAAGATGGTTTAGTGTCTAAGCGTGATATGGAAGTGGCTGCAAGAGACCTCATTATTGCCAACAGAGCCCTTAACAGCGCACAAGCCCAGCAGAACTCGGCCAAAGCGGAAGCGCAATCGGCTCAAGCTGAGATTGCGCAAATACGTGCCGACACACAGGCAGCGCTGGATTCCAGTGCGGCGGTGATAAGTAAAATTAAAGGTGAGTTGGCCGATAGCCAAAACAGTGTTAGCAACGCCGAGATTAGCTTATCAAGGCAAAATATGCAGAAGATAGTAGCGCCACGCGCAGGCACTATTTTTAGGTTGCCAGTCAATTCGCAATCGCAGATGATTGCCCAAGGCCAGCCATTATTGGTGATTTTGCCAGACACCAATGCGCGTGCGGTTGAGCTGTGGGTGGATGGTCGCGATGCCCCGCTGATTACCAAAGGCAGCCAAGTAAGGTTGGAATTTGAAGGCTGGCCTGCCATTCAAGTACCGGGCTGGGCCAATGTTGGCATCGGGACATTTGCGGGCAAGGTGTCATTTGTAGATCCAACAGACAATGGCACAGGCAGTTTTCGCGTGATGGTGGTGCCAGATGCGCAGTACGCCACATGGCCTTCTGCCAGATTTTTAAGACAAGGCATTAGCGCTAAAGCCTGGATATTATTAGATAAAGTGACCATAGGTTATGAGATATGGCGTGTACTTAATGGCTTTCCTGCGCGCATCCCACAGCTGCAATCTTACCCCAACCAAAACCAAACAATGGTGAGCGATACACCATGATGTGGAGGGGATTGTCTAGCCTAGCGCATGTGCATAAGCCAGTTAAGAAACTGCATCTAAATAAGCTGCATGTGCATAAAGTGTATGTAAACCTGTTTGCGGCTTGCTTGGTGATGCCGACAAGCTTGTGTGCACTGGCGGCTAGCGACGAAAGCAAGCAAAATACACTACACCGTCAAACAGAACAAAGACTACAGGTGGATGAACGTCTGCTATTGGATGAACGCTCATTGCAACCGCCAGTACCTTTGAATGAAGCGATAGAGGACTACAACACACAGCGTAGTAAAGCCGCCACCAAACCGTTGCAAATCGATATTAAAAAAGCGTTGGATACGTTTAAAGACAACCCACCGCTTAATGGCACTATTGATGATGGTGCTAGGGATAACGATAATACCAATAATGGCAATACAGGCAAGTTGACAGACGCAGCCAGTGCCCATCAAATCAGTATTGCCGATGTACGTATCAAAGCGCTGCAAAATAACTTAGCCATCCAAGTCGCTAGGCTAGACCCGGTGATTGCTGCCACCGAGGTGCGTGAAGAGCAAGCCAAGTTTGACAATATTATCTTTGCCTATGCTAAATACGGCCAATATGACACGCCCAAAATGGCGGGCGATAAAGTGGATTTTAAATCTGACAACCCACTACTGGATGCGCAAACCGTTAAACTAAGCATCCTAGAACAAAACAAAGAAAGCCTAGCGTTAGAGGCTGGTATTAAGATTCCGCTGCGCACCGGTGGTACCGTCACCTTAAGTTCTCCGCTGGAAAACAAAGTGAGCAAAGGCCAGTTTGCTAGCGATGAATACCGCAGTGCGTTACGCTTTTCGATTAGCCAACCTTTGTTACGAGACGCCGGGGTGCAAGTCAACGAGGCTAGTATCCGCATTGCCGAATACTCACAACAGGCAGTACAACTCAACACACGTTTGCAATCCATCCGCATTATCGCCATGGTAGACAAAGCCTATTGGGCGTTATATGAAGCGTGGGGGCAGCTAGACGTTAAACGGCAACAATTTGAATACGCCAATCAAAATCTCGCCATGGTCAAACTGCGCGTACAAGAAGGCTTAAGCGCAGCGGTGGAAATTAACCGTGCAGAAATTGGCGTGGCAGACAGAATGGACGCCTTGATAGTGGCGGAAACTAACCTTAAGCTGGCACAACGTCAACTGCGTTTTTACATGAACGACTTATCTGATGAAATACCGCGCACTGGCGCACTGGTGCCAAGCACACAACCCAATTTGCTTAAATACGAATTTAATCGGCAAAAATTGTTAGAGGATGCATTGGCAGGTAGGGTTGAGTTATTGGCGCAAGAGCTAAAATTAGCCGCCGACCTGACCAAGATTGATTATCTTGAAAACCAAACGCTGCCAATGTTTAGCCTAGACTATCAGTACGGCGCGCTTTCTAATAGCAACGATTCTTTTGGCAGCAACTACAGAAACGTGTTGAATGGCGACTTTAACGATTGGTCTATAGGTTTCAAATTTGAAATGCCGCTCACCAATGAAGCCAGAAAAGCGCGGCTGGACAATGCGGTGCAGCAGCGCAATCAACGCCTTGCCACGCAAGCGCTGCAAACGCTTACTGTCAAAAAAGAAATCTACGATGCCTTGGATTATGTAGAACAAAACTGGCAACGCATATTAGCGGCTAGGCAGCAGGTGCTGGTGGCAGGCTTAAATTATGAAGCCGAGCTGAAACAATTTAATGAAGGCTTACGTACCATGACCGAAGTGCTAGAAACGCTGTCGCGCTTGGGCGATGCGCAAACCAAAGAAGTAAAGGCCATTGCCGAGTATCAGGTGGCGCTAATCGACACGGCTTATGCCACCGGCACATTGCTGGGTTACAGCAAGTTAGATTTCAAATAGTCTGCAGCATCTGTCACGGTTAAAGTTAACTTATGTACCAAGCACGACACGGTTTCTGCCCTGTTTTTTTGCCACATACAAAGCATCATCCGCCAGCTTAATCAGCCTATTGGCTTGCTGTGTGGCTTGCGGGGTGACTGAGGCCACGCCGATACTGACCGTGACACAACCAAAGGTGGAGGACGCATGCGGGATGGCAAGTGCCTGTATGGCGAGACAAATGGCCTGCGAGATCTCAAACGCATGCTGACCCGTCATGCCTGGGGCAATAAGTACAAACTCCTCACCACCATAGCGCGCCACCAAATCACCAGTACGGCCTAAGTGGGCGGTCAGCACGGCGCTCACTTTGCGTAAACATTCATCACCCGCTTGATGACCGTAATAGTCGTTATAAGGCTTAAACCAATCAATATCTAGCATCGCCAGCGTGAGCGGTTGTTGTGTTCTACTGGCAAGCGCCCACTCCAACGCCAACACATCGTCAAAGCGGCGTCTGTTGGCAATACCAGTTAAGCCATCTGTGGTGCTCAGCTGCGCCAGCTGCTGGTTGAGCAAGTGCAACTCATCGGTACGTTGCGCTACGCGCATTTCCAGCTCACGTTCATTGTCACGAATGCGCGCAAGCAATGCAGAAAAGCCCATGCTAGCAATACTTAAAGTGGCAATAAACTCTTGCGCGTGCAATATGGTTAAAGAAATGGAGAACGCACCAAAAGGATTGCGTCCGGCGGACACTAACATAGCAATGGCAAATGACACCATCGCCACTGCAATTGCCGTGCATTTAAAGTCTGTTCGAAACGCCAAATACAGCATAGACGGTAGCAGCAGCGTAGGCGTAATGAGCATGCCAAAAAACAGCCCGTCTTTTGCTAGCAGGCCCATCACCACCAAGCCTAGCGTGAGCGTAATGATGACAACATCTATGGCTTGCAATGGTTTAAACGCTTGCTTAGCGTGATATAACAGCGCCAGCAATAACGGTGTACCTATGATTAAACCTAGCGCATCACCAAACCACCAGACTTGTACAATAGACAAATAAGCTGTCATGTCTTGACCAAACCACTTGATGGCCGCGGCACCCAATAGCGCACCCAGCAGTGAGGCCAGCAAAGGGCCAGCGACAATAAACTTAATGACGTCTTCTAACTGGTAGAGTGCGGCTGACATATGGCTTTTGCGCATCAGTAAATAAGCCAGCGTGACCTCTGCCACATTGGCCAGCCCTAATAACATGGCTTCATACCAGCGAAACATGGGGACGTCACCAGCAATCTCTGCCGCAATCACTAACAGCATAAACAGCCAATAACGTTGGCCGCGATAATACAGCAAGGCGGCTAAACTAAACGCATTGGGTAGCCAGATCATGACGGTGCCGGCAGGCGTCATGGCAAACGCCAAACACAGCTTTACACTGAGGAAGTAAACCACAGGTAGCAGTAGATAGCTCAGTAAGGTGGGGCGTGGAATATGCGGCTGCATAGCTTAGGGCATGGTCATCATAACGGATATACGCGACAGCAGGCGCAGTGGGCTATCGCACATGTTTGCGGCGTAGCAAGCAAACGCGTCCTAGCACTAGCGCCAACAGCAAAAAAACCAGTGCTGGCAAAATCAGTAAGCCGCTCTGTTGTTGATACACCACCATGGTGGTTTCGTCTAAGTAGCGCCCATGACTATCGAAAAAAAGACGGTATGGCCAGTACAGGTTTAGATATAACAAGAATGCAATGCATGACACTGCACCGCATAACATACAGGCGCTGAGGAGAAACATTGCTGAGTTATTGAACTTGGCTGGGAGCAAGAGACAACGTCCTAAGTGCGCAAGATGTGCATGCATAAATTAATAAGCACGTATCATAATGCATGGAAATTATCGGCGCAACTTGCTACTGGCCTGCTCGCCTCACTTAGCGGGCAGGCGGTAGCAGCCTGTTCTGATTGATCAGCTTTACAGTATGGTCAAATTCAGCTCTGCATTGTCACATGCCATGACCACTATGTTGCGCTTATCTTGCTGACACTTGCCATCTGGAAGGCTTAAAAATACACCTCCACTTGGTGCACTTGCTGATCATTCACCAGCGGAATTTTGTGGTGCGCGGCCACAGCAACCTGAGTCCCTTCGTGGTAGATACGCACACCGTCCACAATGACCCCAGCCGTCTGCGTGTTAACGTCCACCACTCTATGCACGGTAATGTGGTATAGCGTTTCATGATGGCGATAATCTACTTGATAGCTGTTCCAGTCTGCTGGGATACACGGTGTAATGCGTAAGTGATCCACCTCAAGTTGCACACCTAGCAAGGTTTCCAGACTCAGTCTATACATCCAACCCGCGGCCCCTGTATACCATGTCCAACCCCCTCTGCCGGTATGGGGTTGCGCCGCGTAAATATCGGCCGACATCACATAAGGCTCTACTTTATAACGCTGCATCGCCTCAGCACTGCTGGCATGGCGAATAGGATTGAGCATGGTAAATACTTCCCAAGCACGCGCATTGTCACCCATCATGCCATAGGCCATACTGGTCCAAATAGCAGCATGGGTATATTGTCCGCCGTTCTCGCGTACACCTGGCACATAGCCTTTAATATAGCCGGGCTCTAAGTGTGACGTATCAAATGGTGGCGACAGCAATTGCACCAGTTGCGCGTCACGCTTCACCAAATGCTCATCGACCGCCTGCATGGCCAGACGGGCACGCTCGGCATCGCCACCACCAGAAATCACCGCCCAACTCTGACTAATCGAATCAATCTTACATTCATCATTGTTGGCAGAACCTAAGGCCGTGCCATCATCAAAGTAAGCGCGGCGGTACCATGCACCATCCCACGCGTTGGATTCAATATTGTTGCGCAGTTGCCAAGCCTGCGCCGTACAGGTATCGGCAAACGCTGCATCGCCTCGACGGCGCGCCAAGCCAGAAAACAGCTGCAAGTTTTCATATAGGAACCAAGCCAGCCACACACTTTCGCCTTTACCTTCACGCCCTACTAGATTCATGCCATCGTTCCAATCGCCACAGCCCATCAGCGGCAATTGATGCGTACCAAACCGCAAGCCATGTTGGATGGCACGCACGCAATGCTCATACACACTGGCCACTTCGGTTGAACGCTGCGGTTGATCGTAGTAGGCCTCTTCTTCAGGCTTTAATTCACGCCCCTCTAAGAAATGTACAGCCTCATCTAAAATGCCGGTATCGCCAGTGGTGGTCACATAGCGACAAGTGGCATAGGCCAACCATAAATAGTCATCCGAGAAATGTGTTCTGACGCCTTGTCCATGCGGCGGATGCCACCAATGTTGCACATCGCCCTGCGGAAACTGATGGCCAGCACAGCGCACAATTTGTTCACGCGCCAGCGCTGGCGTGGTATGAATCAACGCCATGGTGTCTTGCAATTGGTCACGGAAACCAAACGCACCGCCAGATTGATAATAGCCACTGCGCCCCCACAAACGGCTAGAAATAGTTTGATACAGCAGCCAGCCATTGACCAATACATCCATGGCCGGGTCCGGCGTTTCTACATGCACGGCACCCAAGGTATGCTGCCAGTATTGCCAAACTGCCTCTAATGCCTGTCGTGCACCATCAGGTTCACCCATACGGTGTATCAGTTGCCTAGCTTCATCGGCGTTGGCTGTGGCACCAAACATAAACACTACTTCATGTGTTTGTCCTACCGCCAGCTCCACATGCGTTTGCAATACTGCGCAGGGGTCAAAGCCAGCACCTGTCATGCCGGATAAGCGTTTGCGATACATGGCCGCCGGACTTTTTAAAGTGCCGTTGCGACCAATGAATGCTGCGCGGTTGCCACTCACCGAGGTCGCCTTGCCACTGACTTTTGCAAAAAACAGGCGGTTAGCACATTCACGGCCATAGGCATTGCGGGCAAACATGGCACCACTGTGCGTATCCACTTCCGTCACAATATGCATCAGATTGGCGTGTCGCCATTCGCCCAGCACCAGCTCCCAATACCCAGTTAACGATAATCTACGCGCTTTATTGGATTGATTGGTCAGCTTAATGACGACGAACTTGACTGGCGCATCCATGGCGACATAGGTATGCAAGCTAGAAGCAATGCCAGACTCAACATGCTCAAACACGCTGTAGCCAAAGCCGTGGCGACAAATATAGCCATGCTGACCCGTGGCTGGCAATGGCGTAGGCGACCAGAAAGCGCCGGTGTCTTCATCACGAATATAATAGGCTTCGGCACTCGCATCTGTGACCGGATCATTGTGCCAAGTGGTTAAGCGGAACTCATGCGCGTTTTCTACCCATGTGTAAGCGCTGCCGCTTTCACTGACCACCGTGCCGATATGCGGACTGGCGATGACATTGACCCATGGCGCGGGGGTGGCTTGTCCTGGTTTTAGGTGAATCACGTATTCGCGACCATCCGCCGTAAAGCCGCCTATGCCATTGTTGAATATCAATTGAGGCACGGCTAACTGCGGAGCTTGCTCGCGATGCGCGGGGGGTATCACTTCATAGCGATCCGCCACACGCTCGGCCAACACGCGGCGCTCCACCTGTTCGACCAATATCTCGGTAGTGTCGGTAAAGACAATGCGCGCCACCGTCATTAACAGCACCCGCTCATCCTCCGATAAATCTTCAATCCGCCGCACAAATACGCCACCCGGCTGATTTAAGCTTTTGGCTTCAACGCCAGCATTGATCAGCCCCATAATCTGGTCTTGCAGCACGGCGCGGTAGCCAGAAAAGTCTTCATTAATAATGACTAAATCAACGATTAAGCCTTTCATGCGCCAATACGCATGCGCCTGCAATACCTGCTTGACCAAATGCACGCGGTCAACGTCGCCTATGCATAATAAAACGATAGGCATATCGCCAGACACACTAAAGCGCCACAAGCCAGATTGCCGTAAACGGTTACGGGCAATCACGCTAGGCGCTGCACGGCGCATGGCACTGCCATAAATCACCGATCCAGCTAAGCGGCCAAACATTTGCGCATCGGCTTCGGTGGCGTTGATTTGGCGCAACACACCTTGGCTATGGAACCACGCCATTTCGAACGCGCGCTCAATAAAGTGGCGGTCACAATATTTACTCAGCAACATCAATGCGCCTTCCCGCGTATCGGCCACCCCAGTAATAAAATGCACAGTAGCGGAGGCATCAACAGACAAGGTCACCCCACGGCGGATAGCGACAATAGGATCCAGCACAGAGCCTGAACTGTTTGATAACTGCTGCTGACCGCGGTCTAGCGCCTGTGGATTAGCCAGCGTGCGGCTGCGGCCAATAAATTGCGCCCGGTCAGTTTCGTAAGTCACAGCATCGTTCACAACATCAGGCGCGGCCAGCAAATGAAACATCCATGGCACTTGTTCTTCTGGCGTACGGCGACGGCGCGAACACAAGATAGCCTGGCGCTCTGGCAATATTTCAGTTTGCACAAATAAATTGCTAAAAGCACGGTGCGATAAATCGCTACTCAAAGCCGCCAGCACCACTTCGGCGTAGCTGGTCACTTCGATATGTCGCGTTCTGGAAGAGAGATTAGTCAGCGTGACGCGGCGAATTTCCACATCATCCTCAGGCGAAACCGCAATCTCAGTATGCGCTTCAATCGCTTCATCGCGACGTCGATATTCGGCACGACCTTGTACAAAAATAGCCTCATAGTGGTCGGGCTTGGTGAGTGTGGGTTGATAACTGCTAGACCAGTAATGGCCATTGTCGCTATCACGCAAGTAAACAAAGGTGCCTGCAGCATCGCTGGTGGCGTCCTCACGCCAACGCGTGACCGCTAAATCTCGCCAGCGGCTATAGCCGCCACCGGCATGGCTGGCCATGACATGGTAACGACCATTGGACAACAAATGCACCTCGGATACCGCCGTGTTGGGGTTGGTAAACACGCGCATAATGTCTACGCTATCTGGCGCTGGCGGCTTGGCGGCGGCGGTCACTTCGGCCATATGCGGGTGTAAGGTAGCGCCGCGTTTAGGCACGCGTTCCTGTAGCAATAGCTCTGTGGCCTTGACTAAAGGCGTGGACATAAAGCGTCTTTGCATGGGTTGATCATTGAGCACATGGTCAAACGCCAGCAAACTCATGCCCTGATGGTGCGCCATAAAAGAGCGCACGATGGCATGCGTTTTACCTCTGGGCACGCGTGATGGCGTGTAATCAATGGCTTCATAAAAGCCATAATCACCCAGAAAGCCAGCCTTGGCCAAGGCCTGCAAATTATGGCTGGCCTCTTCCGGCATCACCAGTAAGGCCAGCGCACTGGCGTATGGGGCAATCACTAGGTCATCGCCCAAGCCACGTTTAAAGCCTAAACCGGGGATACCAAAGGCGCGGTACTGATAAATCTGGCTGGCATCGGTGGTGTTATAGCCAGACTCAGAAATGCCCCAAGGCACGCCGCGCTGGCGACCATATTCGATTTGCCGCAACACCACGGTTCTACAGGTTTGGCCTAGTAATGTGCTGGCATACTCTTGCATTAGCAAGGTTGGCATCAAATATTCAAACATGGAGCCACTCCATGAAATCAGGCTGACATCGCCGCCGTGACTGGTAAGCAAGCGGCCTAAGCTAAACCAATGCTTTTGTGGCACTTTTCCTTCCGCAATCAGCAGAAAGCTAGCCAAACGTGCTTCTGAAGCCAGTAAGTCGTAGCATGACGGATCGCGCCTACGTTCGCCGACATCAAAGCCTATGCTGAGTAAATCGCGTGAGGTATCGTAGAGAAACTCGAAATCCATTTGCG
This sequence comes from Methylophilus sp., assembly GCA_036402395.1. Classification (GTDB taxonomy): domain Bacteria; phylum Pseudomonadota; class Gammaproteobacteria; order Burkholderiales; family Methylophilaceae; genus Methylophilus. The sequence continues at coordinate 7,133 of DASWSZ010000201.1, read as the reverse complement.
CCAACTGACGACATTGCTCGATTAAATGGTCGATGGTGTCTAGACGTGCTAAGGCCATTGCATGTGCAGGCTGTTGCGCAGCCAATTGTAGCAACGATGGCATCTCGTTATCCGCTGTATGGTCACTATTGTGCAAATCGCCCACTAGCGCAAGTTCGTCTTGTAAGCCTAGGCATTGCTGATAAAAAGCGTGTGCCCAATAGCTAAGTGGGTGCTCACTAGCAAGGTTGTCCGGCAAATGGCTGATCATAGACGCGGCCATGCCACTGATGTCCGTTAACAGCTGAGTGGCATCGCTTAAGCGCTGCAATGGCGCCTTAAACGCTACAGCGGCTTGCAAGCTATCGTCCAACAAGTCTAGGTGTTTGGCTAATGTGGCTGAGTGTGATACCGCCACATAGTCGGCCAGCACGCGCAAGGTATCATGCAAGCCCTGCCATGCATTGCCGGGCAGCACTGGCTGCACTTTGAGTTCGGCTAAGCCCGCTTGCAGCGTCAGCAAGCTACCCGCTAAATTGCCGCTGTCTACCGAAGACACATATTGCGGGTGCAAGGGTTGCAAGGTCTGCGTGTCATACCAATTGTAAAAGTGGCCGTGATAGCGCTCCATGCTTTGCATGGTGGCCAAGGTATTGGCGGTTAAACGCAGCAACTCACCTGCAGTGATATAGCCAAAATCGTAAGCAGCCAGATTGGACAGTAAAGCCATGCCAATGTTGGTGGGCGAGGTGCGCGCAGCGATGGCCGCAATCGGGTATTCCTGAATGTTATCTGGCGGTAACCAATGGTGTTCAGCGCTGACAAACTGTGCAAAAAAGCGCCAAGTCCGACGCGCGGATAGCCGCAAAAATGTGCGCTGATCTTGACTTAAATGGGCAGGCCGCGCTATCAGGGGTTTGCTCATCCACCATCCAATCACCGGTGCCAATAACCACAGTAGCAATAACGGTGAATAGAGTAATAACTGTGTGGCTTGGCTAGCTTCTAACCTCAGCAACAGTGCCCAACCTAACATCAAGGCAAGTGCAGGCGCAATCCACATTTCCAGAAAAAATTCGATTAGGCTATGGCGCGCATTGCGTTTGCTGTAAGACCCTAAATGCCATATCAACAAGCCGCGACGCGTAAACAGCATACGCACGCCTGAACGTACAATGGCATCCAAACAAATCATGGCGTCATACGGCAACAGCGCGATGGTCAGCAGGGCCATGAGTAATGGCCGCACCGCACCGCGCGCGGTCAGCACCCAATGGCTGAACCAGTCTCTGGCTTCTGGCTTGCGGATAGCCTCTATTAATATAGACAATACCGTAGGCATAAACACCAAGCCCGCCACCAACAACATCCAGTGCCAAGCTGCACCTACGCCAGATAAACAGCCGACCATCAACAGGGCTAATAATGAGGGAGAGACCAGACTGCGCCGCAAGTTATCGAAAATTTTCCACACCAGTAACGCCGTGAGTTGGTTATGACAGCGTGGCGGTTTAGTGTCGTTGGCGTCACCAGGCCCAGGTACGCTGGGCAGCAACCAACCTGCCAGTTGCCAGTCACCGCGTATCCAACGATGGCGGCGGCTGATGTCGGTGACATAACTGGCGGGATGCTCTTCTATTAAATCAATGTCACTGACCAAGGCAGAACGCGCATAGCCACTTTCTAACAAGTCGTGACTCAAAATGAGGTTTTCTGGAAAGCGTCCATCCACTGCCAAACGAAAGGCATCGACATCATAAATGCCCTTGCCTATAAACGAGCCTTCGCCAAAAATATCTTGATAGACATCAGACACCTCACGCGTGTAAGGGTCCACACTGGATTCACCGGCAAACAATTTAGTAAACCAAGTTTGTTCGGCACTGACTAGGCTGATAGACGCGCGTGGTTGCAAGATGGCGTAGCCTTCCACAATGCGGCCTTTTTCGGCGCTATAGACTGGACGGTTGAGCGGATGGGCAATGTTGCCGATGAGTTTTCTGGCGGTGTCGCGGGGCAGTTGTGTATCGGTATCTAAGGTAATCACATAGCGTATCGAGGAAAAAATGGTCGTGTCACCGACGATGTCTGAAAAAGCGTTGAGTGCGCCGCCACGTAACCGTGCGTTTAACTCCTCAAGTTTGCCGCGTTTACGCTCATAGCCCATCCATACTTGTTCATGCGGGTTCCACACGCGTGGCCGATGAAACAGGTAAAAAATGCAGGGCCGGTCCGTTTGGTAAGTGGCATTGAGTGCTTGTATCCCAGCGCGGGCATGCTCTAGCAGCGCCGCATCGGTGGGCAATGTGCATTCGGTGGCGTCATAATAATCGGTAAGTAAAGCAAAAAATAAATGCGGATCACTATTGCCAAGATAGCGAATCTCTAGCGCCTCCAGTAGCCGGTCGATATCTTGCTGGCTACTTAGTTGCGTGGGCACCACCACCAAGGTACGGCTGATGGCTGGAATGCCCTTAGAAAAATCTAATCTGGGCAAAGCGCGTGGTGGCAATATTAATGTGGCAGACAAGTTCACCAGCGCAATCGCCAGCGCAGAAGCACCGATAGTGAGTGGAAGCAGCAGCAGCCAAAATGGCAAGGCATAGCCTGCCACACCCAACACATAGGTTAACGCCAGCCAAGTCGTCAACACGGTTAATACAAGAATAGGCATGAGGTAAAGCGGTAGCGAGTAATGACGACTGATGCGCCGCGCATGCGCTTGCCATGTCATCGGTTTGCCGACCAATTGTTCTAATTGGCGTCGGCCTTGCTCTATCAAATAGTAGCCCACATGCGCGGTTCTATCTTCTGTGCCTAGTTGGCTTGCTGCCGCCTGCGCTAAAGTGATGGCCTCACGCGCCACCTCCACCTCACTGTGTGGGCTATTACGCGCCACTTCTTCAATCACATGGCGGTAGCGATCACGCGTAGCAAAATCTTGCGTCGCGTGCATACCGGCCGGGTCTAGCGCTAAGGTATGCTCTACCGCACTGAGCGATTCAACATAGCTACGCCAGTCCATCGCGCCAATAAAGCGCAGGCTACCTATGCTATTGGCAATCGAGATTTGGCTAGCGGCGGCACTGCGTCCAGCCACTTCAGCCAGCTGTGATGCGCTCACCCCTTGATCCAACAATTGTTGCTCGACCCATGTTTGCACCAGCAACATCGCTGGGCCTTGCGCTTGCAGCCTAGAGTAAAACTCATCGACAAAGGCGGCAGTCAGCGGTACATCGGCATTGGCAAACTCGGCCAATAACAAAATCAGTTTATTCGGTTCATTTTCTAGCGCGGCCAGCATGCGGTCGGCCCATGCCACAGCGGTGTCCAGCTCCTCGCGACGGCTGACGATGCGCTGCCCGATGCGGCGTATATTCTCCAACAAAGCCAATTGCAACATGATGGGAAAGGCCCACAGCTCACCCATTTTGAGGGGCGTTACCGTTTGATAGGCGGCGACTATGTGCGTGACATTGTCATTGTCCACACGGCCATCCATGTGCGAAATCAGCGCTAAGGCCAAATCGTAAATACGTGGAAACCCAGCAGAAATACCTTCTGCCAAGCGCGGTAATTGACGGCTGTAACCCAGCGGCAAATGGCGACGCGCCAGATCAATTTGCTGCTCAATTAAATAATAATTATCCAGCAGCCACACTTCGGCTGACACAATACGCTGGCCGGGGATGGCGGCGGCGGTGACCACATCATAAGCGGCAAGCAACACACGCTCGTTGTCTGCTAACCTAGGTAATAACTTGTCCGGCCCGGGGTCGGGGTCTAAGGTATGGCGATGGGCCAGCATGACTGCATGCTGCTTAAGCTGCTCTATGCTCAGCAACTCTGAGCGTAGTAGCTCAGTATCGTCGTCTTCACGGGTAGACATAGCACTGCGTGCAGAATTGAATAATGCTTTGATGACGATGACGTTCTCCCAACCTAGAGGTGTGACATTCGGTTTAGGATCTACCCAAGACTGAACAAGACAGCGTGATTGTGCGCAATCACAAAACGAGCGCATACGCTGTAAATGTGACAGCGCTTACGCAATCACAATAAGTGACGGTACTTGGCGAGTCTGTACGTTATCGAACGCTAGACTATGCTGCTACGGCTGAGGCAAGTTGGCTGGATACAATGGCCATGATTAGCAAGGCAACACTTACTTGCATTAATTAGGCTATATTGTGTAAGCGATTATGTTTCGATGAGCACCTTAAGCGCGTTGGTGGTAGCAGCATCAGCAAACACTTGGTAGGCTTCCACGGCTTGTTCCAACTTAAATCGGTGCGTAATCAACTGCTTGGCATCGAGTTTTTTTGAGTCGACTACTCTCATTAGCATAGGCGTGCTATCAGTATCCACCAAGCGCGTGGTGATGGTAATGTTGCGATCCCAAAGGTTTTCCAGATGCAAGTCTACTTTGGTACCATGCACGCCAATATTGGCAATAGTGCCACCGGGCGCAATGATTTTTTCGCATAGTTCAAAAGTGGCCGCAATGCCGACCGCTTCAATGGCAGTGTCCACTCCCACTTGATGGGTCAATTGCATAATGGCTTCCACTGCGTTGCCGTCACTACTATTCACCACATCGGTGGCACCAAAACGTTTAGCCACTTTTAAGCGATTGTCTGCTAAATCCACCATGATAATTTGCGCTGGAAAATAAAATTGTGCGGTGAGTAAAGCCGCTAGCCCAATCGGGCCAGCACCGATAATGGCGACGGTACTACCCGGCTGCACTTTGCCATTAAGCACGCCACACTCAAATCCTGTCGGCAAAATATCACTCAACATCACCAACGCCTCTTCGTCCGCCTCTTTTGGGATGTGGTACAGGCTGGTATCGGCATAGGGAATACGCACATATTCTGCTTGCGTGCCGTCTATGGTGTTGCCTAACATCCAGCCACCCGTTTTGCAGTGTGAATACATGCGCTTACGGCAATACTCACATTTGCCACAGGCACTAATACAAGAAATCAGCACATGATCGCCCACATTAAAGGCAGTCACCGCACTGCCAATCTGATCAACAATGCCAACGCCTTCGTGCCCCAAAATGCGCCCAGTACGACAACTCGGCACATCCCCTTTTAAAATATGCAAATCCGTGCCACAAATCGTGGTTTTGACTATTTTGACAACGGCATCGGTGGCGTCGATAAGGTCTGGCTTTGGCCGTGTTTGCAGTGCACACTTGCCCACACTTTGATACACCAATGCTTTCATACCACACGTCCGCGCAAACACATGGACATTGATTTGGGTGCAGCAATGGTGATAAGGTGAACACTGGCAGAGATTGGCATGGGCGCATTTCGTAAGGCTTTATATGCATACTACTGTGCGCATATCAGTGCCAAAAATCTGTTCGTTAGCGCACTGTCAACTGGATAGAGATGATCAGGCTAGACAATGCCTAAGGCGCCCCTGACAGACGCCTGCTACCAGCCACCAATGTTGACTGATTTACCAGCATAGCCACCTCAATAGCTGATTATTTTTTGTTGGCCTTGAGTAAATCGACAAATTTTTCAGCCGATACAGGTTCACTAATCAAATAGCCTTGATACTGATCACAGCCTTCTAGTGTTAAGAAGTCAAGTTGCTCTTGGGTTTCCACCCCTTCAGCAATCACTTTGAGTTTAAGCCCATGCGACATTTTAATAATGGCAGAAATAATGGTGGCATCGTCGGGGTCTGTTTTAATATCGCGGATAAAGCTTTTATCAATTTTGATCGTGTCTATCGGCAATCTTTTCAGGTAAGACAAGCTGGAGTAGCCTGTACCAAAATCGTCAATCGATAGCCCCACGCCCATGTCTTTAAGTGTAGTAAGCCAACTAATAGTGTCTTGCTCACCCTCAATCGCCACACTTTCAGTCACTTCCAACTCTAAATAGTTAGGCGCTAAGCCAGTCAGCATCAGTGTTTCTGTCACTTCTTGCAAAAATAGCTTTTCGCGCAGTTGCACGGCAGATACATTGACTGAGATTGGCATCTTTTTGAAACCGGCATCTTGCCAAGCGCGATTTTGTCGGCATGCTTCTTTCAGCACCCAAGCACCAATCGGCTTAATCAGACCCGTGTCTTCACCTATGCTAATAAAGCGATCTGGCGCCACCAAGCCCCACTGCGCATGTTGCCAACGCAGCAACGCCTCTACGCCCACAATGTCACCCGTGAGAATATCCACTTTAGGTTGATACACCAGAAAGAATTCATTCAGCTCCACCGCACGGCGCAAGTGATGTTCCAGCTCAGCTAACTGGCGTATGCGCTCGTTCATGGATTGGGTAAAGAATTGATAGTTATTTCTGCCCAAGGCTTTGGCGTGATACATAGCGGAATCTGCGCTTTTGGTAAGCATTTCCACATTGTCGCCATCGTCCGGGTAAACCGCGATGCCGATGCTGACCGAGATACGGATCTCATGACCAGCAATTTCAAGCGGCTGCGTGGCCGCCGCCAATAGTTTTTCGGCCACTTCGGCTGGCGAAAAGTGATCGACCATTTCTGGCAGCAATATCATAAACTCATCACCGCCTTGGCGGCTAATGGTATCACTGGCGCGCAAGCAGCTGGCCAGCTTTATGGCCACCATCTTCAGCAATTGGTCGCCAATTTCATGGCCCAAACTGTCATTAATATTTTTAAAGCGGTCTAAATCTAAAAATAGCAGCGCCACATACGCTTTATCGCGCTTGGCAATCATCAACGCTTGGCTCAACCTATCATTAATCAGTAACCGATTCGGCAAGCCAGTTAAAAAGTCATGCTCCGCCAAATACGTCATTTTAGAGACCATTTTTCTGGCTTCGCTGACATCATGAAACACCAACACCACACCCATTATTTTGCCATCACTGCCACGAATGGGTGCTGCAGAATCTTCAATCGGATACTCGGTACCACTTTTACTAATCAGCAGTGTATGGTTGGCTAGGCCATAGATTTCGCCATGCTCAAGCACAATCTCTACCGGATTAGGCACTAGCTTACGCGTACTCTCATTGACAATTTTAAACACTTCTAACAAGGGTTTGTGTTGGGCTTGTAGATTAGTCCAACCCGTCATTTTTTCTGCAATTGGGTTGAGGTAAGTCACTCTGGCATCATTGTCGGTAGTAATCACGCCATCCCCT
>DASWSZ010000200.1:0-2112 GCA_036402395.1 Methylophilus sp. | reverse complement strand
ATGTCTTTTAAGTACTTGGCTTCTTCAAAATCTACCAATGAAATCGCCGCACCAGCGCTGCCAGCGCGGCCAGTCCGACCTATGCGATGGACGTAATCTTCTGGCACATTCGGCAATTCAAAATTTACCACTTGCGGCAATTGGTCAATATCCAAGCCACGTGCCGCAATGTCGGTGGCCACTAATACTGGAATATTGCCGGCTTTAAAATCATTCAAGGCTTTAGTGCGTGCGCTTTGGCTTTTGTTGCCATGGATCGCTGCCGCTGGAATACCGTCTTTAACCAGTCTTTCCGCCAAACGATTAGCGCCATGTTTGGTACGGGTAAATACCAATACTTGCTGCCAGTCATTTTTCTTAATCAAATAGCTCATCAAGGCGCTCTTGTTCGCTTGCTTCACCAAATGCACGGTTTGCTCAACCAATTCAGACGCAGTATTACGGCGCGCCACTTCCACAAACGCTGGCTTATTCAATAAGCCATCGGCCAAACGTTTAATTTCATCTGAGAAGGTGGCAGAAAACAGCAAGTTCTGACGTGCTTTCGGTAGCTGCGCCAACACTTTTTTAATGTCGTGAATAAAGCCCATATCTAGCATACGGTCGGCTTCGTCCAGTACCAAAATTTCTACGCCAGATAAATCTACGGCTTTTTGGTTGGCTAAATCTAACAAACGGCCAGGCGTGGCTACCAAAATATCAATGCCACGGCTTAAGCGATTAATTTGCGGGTTAATATTAACGCCGCCAAATACCACCATGGATTTCAAATTTAAGTACTTGCCATAGGTTTGCACGGATTCTTCAATCTGTGCCGCCAGTTCGCGCGTCGGCGTCAGCATCAAGCAACGCGGCCGGCCTTTGCCCGGATTGTTAGCAGGCTTTAAACCGAGCAAGTGCAATATAGGCAAGGTAAAGCCTGCGGTTTTGCCAGTGCCAGTTTGCGCACCTGCTAATAAATCGCCGCCATTCAACACTTGCGGAATGGCTTTGGCTTGAATCGGGGTCGGGTGGGTATAGCCTGCGTCGCTAATGGCGCGTAGTATGGGTTCGGCTAGGCCTAACTCAGCAAATGTTAACGTTGAGATAGGGCTAGGCGTGTTTACTTCTGTGTTCATGTAATGTTTTTTCCTGCGACGGCCAGTTGCAAGTTGCAACACCAATCGAGGCAGACGAATAAGTAGTCGTAATGACTTAAGGAATGAAGAACCGCAACGCTGATTGGTAATGCGTTGGGTGAGCGCATTATACGGCAGTGGCGATTTAAAGCGAGCACTAGATGCTGTAAATTAGAAGTGGCTGATGCTTATCTTGCCTTTAAGCTCAATCAATTTTCATTGGTAAATACATTTTACAGCGGGCTTTTAGTGAGCTGTGCCATGTCTTCTGCCCTTAACCAGCGCCATTCACCTACCTTTAAGTCTGCTGGCAACACCAGTTGGCCAATTTGTATGCGTTTTAAACCTTCAACGCGATTACTGATGGCGGCGACCATGCGTTTGACCTGATGGTATTTGCCTTCGGCCAAGGTCATATGGATGACATTATCAGAGATGCGCGTACAGGCCAGCGCTGCAATCGGTGCATCTTCATCCACCAGTTGTACGCCTTTGAGAATATGCGCGATTTGTTCATCACTGACCGAATGTTTGCAATACACTTCATAGACTTTGGGTACTTTATGCTTGGGTGAGCTCATGCGGTGAATAAATTGGCCGTCATCCGAGATTAAAATCAGGCCAGTGGTGTCTTCGTCCAGCCGGCCTATGCATTGCACACCGCGTTCTACCAAGGGGTGCGGCAGCAAACTGTAAATGGTGGGGTGATGTTGGGTTTTGTGTGAGCACTCGTAATTGCTGGGCTTGTGCATCATTAAATAGCTGTGTTCTTGATACTGCCAAGCTTCCCCTTTGACGGTGTAGTGCAAGTTGTCTAGTTCAAAAGTAGCGTCCGGGTCATCGCACACTGCACCATTCACCGTAATTTCTTCGTTGATAATCATAATGCGGCATAGCTTGCGAGAGCCAAAGCCTTGTTTATGCAGGATACGTTCTAAATCGAGTTTTTTAGCCATACGTGCATTATAACGGCTGCAATTAAAAAGCCCACGCA
>DASWSZ010000199.1:0-13205 GCA_036402395.1 Methylophilus sp. | reverse complement strand
TGACTATTGCTAGCCAAACTATTTACATACTTGTCATAAATCTAAGTGTAAGCATTTGTCTTCTGAGTCTAATTAGACCGAAATCTAATCTCATCTCAACCACAAACACCCACACTTATCAGTCATTCAGTTTGTTAAAGAACTTGTTGTTACTACCATTTAAATCGCTATGTTTAAACTGGTTGCGGGAACAGGATTTGAACCTGTGACCTTCGGGTTATGAGCCCGACGAGCTGCCAGACTGCTCCATCCCGCGTCCGATACGACGTTTCGTTTTGTACGTTGCGTCGAGAGGTGAGACTATAGCAAAGAATTTGAGTTTGTGTCAAACCTTCTTTCACTTTTTCATTAAATTAGTGGATTTTTTATTAAAAAAGAAAAAAGCGCATCTTCAAAGTGCGCATAAAGGGACGACCGTCCTCATTACTTAAAACAAGATACTTAAAGCATACTACGCTATGAGTACTGAAACGCTAAGTAGCTCTGCTATTGCCCAATTGCACCAAATACTTTCTTGAGTAAGTTACTGGCTTGACCGACTGGATCTTTACGTATGGCAGCTTCTTCCTGCGCGATCATAAAGTAAACGCCGTCTAAAGTTTTGTTGGTGACGTATTGCTCTAAGTTAGCATCTTCTTTTTTCACCAAGCCATATTTAGTGCCAGCTTCGGCAAACTTATTATATTGCTGCGCCAACTTGACCTGTTCGGTCGCTTTTTTCACAATCGGTAAAAACTTCTCCGCTAACGGCGCAGAAGTGGTCTTTTTAAAGTATTGAGTTGCCGCATCATCAGGGCCAGTCAATATGGCCTTAGCATCGGCCACCGACATTTTCTTCACTGAATCCACCAACAGCGCTTTGGCTTCCGGCACTGCAGCTTCCGCAGCACGGTTCATTTTCAGCACCAACTCATCCGCTTGTTTACCCATGCCAAACATACGCATGGCTTTTTCCACTTTTTTTAACGAATCTGGCAATGGAATTTTGACGTTCTGATTAGCAAAAAAGCCATCCGTAGCACCCAGGCTGTTGATGGCTTTACTTACACCCTGAGTCAGCGCCTCTTTTAAACCGCTACTGGCTTCAGCATTACTTAAATCACTGACCGCCAGCGCATGGGCATGGGTCATAAATAAAGCAAGTAAAGTAGTAGCAATCACATGTTTAATAGGCAAGCTGCTCATATTCCATCTCCAAGTCTATCCATTAATGCATCTAGTGATGCGCTAATGGATGACTTTGCTATTTTTTTGCCTTGCTGTCTACGTTTTTAACTTATTTTACATCCCAAATATTGTTGGCATACTCGCCTATCGTTCTGTCGCTAGAAAATTTAGCCATACGCGCGACATTAAGAATGGCACGACGTGACCACTCTTCTTGATCGGCATACACCGCGGCCACCTTTTCTTGCATAGCAATATAACTGGCGTAATCGGCCAACAATAAGTAATGATCCCCTTTATACAACAGCGTATCAAAAATCGCTTGGTAACGATTCGGTTCATCGACTGAGAAGAAGCCATTAGCGATCATATCCAGCACTTCTTTTAACTCTGGATTGGTGTCATAGACATCCCATGGGTTATAGCCGTTGGCTTTGGCGGCAGCCACTTCTGGTGTGGTGAGGCCAAAAATGAAGATATTATCGGCGCCCACTTCTTCCATTATTTCCACGTTAGCACCATCCAAAGTACCGATGGTGAGCGCACCGTTTAATGCCATTTTCATATTACCGGTGCCACTGGCCTCGGTGCCTGCAGTAGAAATCTGCTCAGATAAATCACTGCCAGGGAATAAAATTTCTGCGGCAGAGACTTCATAGTTAGGATAGAACACCACTTTCAGCATGCCGCCTACCGCTGGGTCGTTATTCACAATGGCTGCCACATCATTAATCAAGCGAATAATTTGTTTGGCCAACCAGTAGCCAGGCGCTGCTTTACCACCAAAAATCACCACTCTAGGCGTAGTGATTTTGACTTGCCCATGACGAATGCGGTTATACAAGGTAATAATGTGCAAGACATTGAGTAGCTGACGCTTATATTCGTGGATACGTTTAATTTGCACATCGAATAAGGCGTTAGGGTTGAGTTGAATGCCAGTCAAGTGCTCAATTCTGTTGGCCAGACGTACTTTATTGGCCAGCTTAACCGCTCTAAAGGCTTTTCTAAAGTCAGCATCATCTGCCAGCGGCGTTAGTTTAACCAGTTGGGTCAAATCCTTTTTGAAACCATCGCCAATCGCTGTACTAATTAAGCTTGTCAAACCTGGGTTGGCTTGGTTTAACCAGCGCCTTGGGGTAATGCCATTGGTGACGTTAGTGAATTTATTAGGATAAATTTTATTAAAGTCAGCAAACAAGGTAGTTTTGAGTAATTCACTATGCAGCGCGGCAACGCCATTGACGGTATGGCTACCTACCACCGCTAAATGCGCCATACGCACTCGGCGGCCATTGGTCTCATCAATAATCGATACGCGATTTAATAAAGCCGTATCGCCCGGGAATCTATGATTCACCATCTGCAAGAACTGATGGTTGATTTCGTAAATAATTTCCAAATGGCATGGCAGCAATGCACCAAACAAATCGATAGACCACGTTTCTAGCGCCTCCGGCATCAAGGTGTGATTGGTGTAGGCAAATATTTTGTTGACTAAAGTCCAAGCAAAATCCCACTCTAACTCATGCACGTCCACCAATTGGTACATCATTTCTGCCACACCTACGGCTGGGTGGGTGTCATTTAACTGGATGGCGATTTTTTCTGGTAACAGATTCCAGTTGATTTTGGCACCCGCTTCGTGCGTGGCAATAAAGCGACGCAAAATGTCTTGAATCGAGGCAGACACAAAGAAATACTGCTGTTTTAAACGCAATTCACGGCCAGAAGCAGACGCATCATTGGGGTAAAGCACTTTAGAGATGGTTTCGCTGGCATTACGCTGCTCTACCGATTGCTCATAATTACCGTCGTTAAAATGACGCAAATCAAATTCTTTGGTCGATTTAGCCGACCATAAGCGCAAAGTATTCACCGTTTGCGTGTCATAACCCGGCACAGGCATGTCATACGCCATCGCCACTACATAATCCTCGCCCACCCACAAGCTGCGCGGCCTATGCTTAGTCGGAACTTTGACGACTTTGCCGTAAAACTTAATTTGATAAGTGACTTCTGGGCGTTGAAACTCCCAGACATTGCCGTAACGTAGCCAGTTATCAGGGTTTTCCACTTGTTGACCGTGCTCAATTTCTTGCCTAAACATGCCGTATTCATAGCGAATACCGTAGCCCATGGCCGGAATATCCATGGTCGCCATCGAATCCAAGAAACAAGCCGCTAAGCGGCCCAAACCACCATTGCCTAACGCAGCATCGTGTTCCATTTCCACTGATTGCTCTAGCTGATGACCGAGTGCAGCAATACCGTCTGTTAATTCCTGTTGAATGCCCAAGTTTAGTGCAGCATTGGTCAACATGCGCCCAATTAGAAACTCTAAAGAAAGATAGTAGACGCGCTTAGGATCTTGCTCGGCGTAGGCGGCTGAGGTTTTAACCCAACGCTCCACCACATGGTCCCGCACGGTAAATGCTGCTGCGTTGTACCAGTCTCTAGGCGTTGCGGCCTTGTCTACCTTAAAACAGGAGAACACAAGATGATTAAGTACCGCTTGTTTGATGGGCGATAATTTAGGTAACACGACCTGATGGGGCGTGGATATTTTGCTGGAAGCCATAACAACCTTTATAGAATTGACATTACGTATGGTGTGATTTTAGCAAATACCACGCCAACTGGCGGACATATCGTGCGCGCAACATAAAAAAAGCCCACCTAATGATAGGCAGGCTTTTATAAACTGAATGAAATCAGCGTGTTACATAATCAAACTATTCATACGTTTGACAAAACTGGCAGGGTCTGTCAATTGACCGCCTTCTGCCAATAAGGCTTGATCGAACAGTACATGGGCATAATCCGCAAATTTAGCTTCGGCCTGCTCTGCTTTTAGGCGCTCTACTAAACGATGACTTGGGTTGATTTCTAGAATCGGTTTGCTATCAGGCGCATTTTGCCCTGCTGCTTTTAAAATCCGCGCCAAGTTGCCAGATAAATCATGCTCGCCCGCCACTAAACAAGCGGGTGAATCGGTCAAGCGGTGGGTGACGCGCACTTCTTTGACGGCATCGCCCAAACTGGCTTTGATGCGCTCTACCAATGATTTAGCCTCTTCTTCTACTTTTTTCTGCGCTTCTTTTTCGCTTTCGTCTTCCAGTTTGCCTAAATCCAAATCCCCTTTGGCGATGGATTGTAGTTTTTTACCGTCAAACTCAGTCAAGCTGCCCAAGAACCACTCATCCACTTTGTCTGACATCAACAATACCTCGATGCCTTTTTTGCGGAAGATTTCCAAATGCGGGGAGTGTTGGGCCGCCGCAAACGTATCCGCAGTAATGTAATAGATGGCTTCTTGCTCTGGTTTCATGCGTGCAATATAGTCTTTAAACGACACATTTTGCGTGTCATTGTCAGCATGCGTTGACGCAAAACGTAGCAAACCAGCAATTTTGTCTTTGTTAGCAAAGTCTTCACCAGGGCCTTCTTTCAATACTCGGCCAAACTCAGTCCAAAACTTGGCGTAGTCTTCTGGTTTATTGTCTGCCATGTCTTCCAGCAAGCCCAATACTTTTTTAACCGAGCCGTTTTTAATGGCTTCCACATCGCGGCTGTCTTGCAAAATCTCACGCGACACGTTCAATGGCAAATCGGCAGAATCAATCACACCACGCACAAAACGCAAGTATTGCGGCATCAGCTTTTCAGCATCTTCCATAATAAATACGCGCTTCACATACAACTTAATGCCATGATGACGCTCGCGGTCATACAAATCAAACGGCGCTTTACTTGGCACATAGAGCAAAGAAATATACTCTTGCTTGCCTTCTACTCGGCTGTGGGTATAGGCCAGCGGGTTTTCATAGTCATGCGATACATGCTTATAAAACTCTTGATATTCTTGTTCAGTAATGTCGTTTTTACTGCGCGCCCACAATGCCGACGCCTTATTAATGGTTTCATCCTCATCGGTTGTCACCATTTCACCGCCTGCACCATTCTCGCCTTCTTTCCATTCCGATTTTTTCATCAGGATAGGTAGAGTAATATGGTCAGAATATTTACGGATGATGGTTTTTAATTTCCAGTCATTCAGGAACTCATCTTCACCGTCACGTAAATGCAAGATGACATCGGTGCCGCGGCCTGCTTTTTCAACTGCCTCTATCGTAAAATCGCCTTCGCCGCCCGATTGCCATTGCACCGCTTCTTGTGTACCTGCACGGCGCGTCACTAATGTGACTTTGTCGGCAATAATAAACGCTGAGTAAAACCCTACGCCAAACTGACCAATTAAATTGGCGTCCTTGGCTTGATCGCCCGTTAAATTTTGAAAAAATTCTTTGGTGCCGGATTTAGCAATGGTACCAATATGGCTGATGACTTCTTGGCGACTCATACCGATGCCGTTATCTGAAATAGTCACGGTACGCGCGGCTTTGTCATAACTAATGCGGATGTTTAATTCGCTGTCGTTTTCATACAAAGCACCGTTAGATAAAGCTTCAAAGCGTAATTTATCGGCGGCATCCGAGGCGTTAGAAATGAGCTCACGCAATACAATTTCTTTATTACTGTAAAGCGAATGGATCATCAGTTGTAATAACTGTTTAACCTCGGCTTTAAATTCCATTTTTTCACTGGCGTGTGTTTCTGTCGTCATGGGGACCCTCTTTTAAGTTAAACTTGAATTGTGCAAATAACAATCATATAGTTTTAAAAAACCTTCTCTTTGTTAATTGGGTCTGCGTTTGCCTTTTCAAGTGCGTGTTGTATTTTTTTGAGGAATATCATGGCAGAAATTCAGGTGGTGAGCTTGCAGAATAATCGTTATGAAGTGACTGTTATTGACCGCACCACCACCACGCACCATGTCACTGTCAATGCAGATTACGCCGACGCATTAACGCAAGGCGCGTGTACCCATGCCGAATTAGTACAGCGATCATTTGCGTTTTTACTGGCGCGCGAACCTAACACCAGCATCTTGCGCAGTTTTGATTTAAGCGTGATTGCGCACTATTTTCCCGATTACGAACAGCACATACGTCATCCTTCATTCACAAAACATTCATAGCGTTTTTATCCAGATAGGTTATACCGTTTAAATGAACTCCATACATGCAAACTCCAACGAAACTTTATTAGCCGCCGTTGATTTAGGGTCCAATAGCTTTAGATTAGAAATCGGCCGCGTCGAACATGGTCAAGTGCAGCGGGTGGACTACCTTAAAGAAGCCGTACGCCAAGGCGGCGATTTAGACGAAGAGCGTAACCTGACGCCGCAAGCCATCGATCGCGGGCTGAAATGCTTGGCCCGCTTTGGCGAAACCTTAAAAGGCTTTCCGCCCAACAATGTGCGGGCGGTAGCCACGCAAACCTTGCGCGAGGCTAAAAATCGCGATGTATTTATCAAGCTGGCTAAAAAAGCATTGGGCTATGAGGTGGAGGTAATTTCTGGTGTAGAAGAAGCGCGCTTGATTTATCAAGGTGTCAGCCGTTTATTACCGCAATCCAACGAAAAGCGCTTGGTCATTGACATTGGTGGGCGCTCGACTGAGTTTATTATTGGCCAACAATTTAACCCGCAGACGACTGACTCTTTAAGAGTAGGCTCTGTTGCTTGGTCGCTCAAATATTTTGCCGATGGCCAATTTTCTGAGAAAAATTTTCAGCGCGCAGAAATTGCTGCCGAATCCTTTTTAGACATGGTGGCCGATACTTATCACAGCAAACATTGGGATGTAGCCTATGGTGCTTCTGGTACGGTGGGTGCCGTGTCCGATATATTAAGTATGGCCGGCTTTGGAGATGAGGTGATTACGCAGGAAGGCCTGACTTGGTTGCGCCACCAACTGATGAAAGCCAGAACGGTACAAAACCTAGAGTTAGCGGGGCTAAAAGAAGAGCGCAAAGCCGTCATTGCCGGCGGCTTAAGCATACTCATCGCCGTGTTTGATATTTTAAAACTGGATACCTTAGTTGTGGCCAAAGGCGCGCTCAGACATGGTTTGCTGTATGACATGATGGCTGAAGACGAGGTAACTGAAGACCTGCGCGATGCCTCAATTAATAGGCTGATGGTGCGCTTTGGTGCCAACAAAGTGCAAGCCAACAATGTGGCTAAAGTGGCGTGGCGTTTTTTTGACTCACTGGCGCCATCGCTGCATATTGACGATGATGAGTACCATGAGCTGATTAAACTTAGACAAATATTGGGTTGGGCGGCCAATTGCCATGAACTGGGCTGTGCCATTTCGCATAGCGAATCGCAAAAGCATGGCGCCTATATTTTAGACAATACCGAACTGATGGGCTTTGCGCAAAGTGAGCTGCATAGACTCAGCTTGTTAGTGCTGGGACACTACGGAAAAATCAGAAAACTAGAAGCTGATTTTGCCGATGAACCTTTTATTTGCCAGCTGATTGCGCTACGTTTAGCCGTGATTTTCTGCCACTCGCGCAATATGCCTGTGCTTAAAAATCTACAACTGCTGCGCGAGGGCAATACCTTTTTCCTTAGCCTGCCCAGTGCATGGCAACAGGCATTTCCACAGACCTGTTACTTATTGGAAGAAGAAGTACTGGCGTGGCAAAAAACTGCTTGGAGCTTGGTGATCAGCACGCCAGATTAACTCGCAATTGTGACATGTCATATGACAATAACTGATTGATGTAATTGGTATAATTTTAATTTACTGGATTGACAGTACAATTAAACGGTATAAACTGTTTACATTATTAAAAAGGAGAATTCACATGGCCAACAATACCCCAGCTAAACCAGCCGCCAAACTAGCGACTAGCGCTAAACCGGCAGCCAGCAAAGCAACAGTGATTAAACCTGTGGCTAAAGCGGTTACAGCAAAAACCACCGCTGCAAAAACAGGACTCACTAAGCCAGCGGTGACTAAAGCCGTCATCGCCAAGCCAGTTAAACCAGTGGCTAAACCGGCAGCCAAAGCTAAGCCCGTGTTAAAACCTAAACTAGTCGCCGCTAAACAAGATGATAAAAAAGCCAAACCAGAAAAAGTCAAAATGGAGCGTGACAGTTTCACCATGCCTAAAGACGAGTACGCACAAATTGCTGCACTGAAAGGCCGTATGATTACCTTGGGTCATCCCGTGAAGAAAAGCGAACTACTGCGTGCCGGTATTAAACTGTTGGCCGCCATGAGCGACAACACCTTGAAAATGACCATGGAAAAAATCCCAGCCATTAAAACAGGCCGTCCTAAAAAATAAGGCTAAGCTATTAGTTGCGGCGTTTGTAGGGTATATAACTGGTAACGCTGTGGCGATTCTACTGACAGGCGCAACCACCAAATTGCGCCTTTTTTAACGCTTAAATCTAAAGTGGTGGCGCCCAGCAAGTGAGCGATTAAATCCCCTAGCCAAGGTTGATGGCCCACCAATAATAACTGCTCTGCCTTGGACTGCGTCACATACTGCATCACCTGATGCATAGACGTGTCTGGCTGCAACACATCTGCAATCTCAACGTGGTCTGATAGCGCCTCTGCCGTTTGCAACGCACGTAAAGCTGGGCTAGAGACGACCAAAGTTTGCTTAGGTAAATTCTTCTTGAGCCAGCCGGCCATTTGCTTGGCTTGCTTGACGCCTTTGGCGGTGAGCGCACGCTCCATATCGGTTTGGCCAGCTTTAGGCATTTCCGCGTCGGCATGTCGCCATAAAATCAGTTGTTTTACTTGATACATAACATCACTAACTATGCTTTTTCAATAACATGGCTTGACAAGACACCGCCGCGATATTGGACTGCTTAGCTAGCCGCGCGCGCACTGAGTGATACTCGCCTCCAGCCGCCAACTCCCAAGCATCGACATTGTCTTGCAAATAAGGCGTGAGTAAATCATCAATAATGCGTTTTTGCATCTGTGCATCATGTATCGGCCAAGCCACTTCTACACGGCGCGTCATATTACGCGTCATCCAATCGGCGCTAGACAACCAAATATTAATGTCATGATTAATATTAAAATAAAATACGCGTGAGTGTTCCAGTAAGCGCCCCACAATCGAACGCACCCGCACCCGTCCTTTTAAACAAGCCAATTCCACTGGCAAAATACAAGCGCCGCGCACAATCAAATCAATCTCCACACCTTTTTTGGCGGCACTGATTAAGGCGCGCACCAAGACTTCATCGGTAAGTGAATTCATTTTGGCAATAATGCTGGCAGGCTTACCTTTTGCTGCCGCCATTTGCGCTTTCTTAATTTGCGTGAGCATGCCCGTTTGCAATGAAAATGGTGCCACTAGCAAATGGCGCATTCTAGGTAATGGCAACTCACTAGTCAGGTGGCGGAAGACATATTCCATCTCACGCGTCAGGTTGGCGTCGGACGTCAGCATGCAGACGTCGGTATATAGCTTGGCAGTTTTTGGGTTGTAATTACCGGTAGACAAATGTGCATAACGCTTAATGGTTTTGCCCTCGCGCCGCATAATCAGCAGCATTTTGGCGTGTGTTTTTAGCCCAACCACACCGTACACCACTTGCGCACCGATAGATTCTAGCGCTTCCGCCCAGTTAATATTGGCTTCTTCGTCAAAACGCGCTTTCAGCTCGACCACCACCAGCACCTCTTTACCGCGCCGTACCGCGGTTTGCAGCAAACGCAGTATTCTTGAATCTGACCCAGTACGGTAAATGGTTTGACGGATGGCCAGTACGTTGGGGTCATCCACCGCTTCTTCCAGCATGCGAATCACCGCTTCAAAACTTTCAAACGGCTGATGAATCAACACGTCTTTTGTTTTGATTTGCTCTAAGATGGATTGATTTCGATGCAGCGTTTTTGGCCATTGCGGTTGATAGGCACTAAACTTTAAATGCGCGCCTTCGGCTAAATCGGGCAATTGAATCAAGCGACCCAAATTGACTGGCCCATTGACGCGATACAGCGCCAATTGTGGTAGCTGAAACTGCTCTAATAGAAAGTCAGCCAATTCTTGCTGACACTCGTGCGACACTTCCAAGCGCACGGCTTCGCCATATTGTCGATGCGCCAACTCTTCTCTTAAGGCGGTACGCAGGTTCTCTACATCGTCTTCATCCAGCGCTAAATCCGAATTACGCGTGACGCGAAACTGTGAAAAATTGAGGATTTTTGCACCGGCAAATAAATCTTCCAAATTGGCGCGGATAATACTGGTGAGCGAGACAAAACATTGCTCTTGATGGCTGATGTTGTTGGGCAACTTAACTAAACGTGGCACCACACGTGGCACACGCACAATGGCAATATTGCGCTCTTGATTGTGGGCGTATTCCAACTCAACAATGAAATTGAGTGATTTGTTCGCCACTTGCGGAAACGGATGTGACGGGTCTAACGCGACCGGCATCAATAATGGTTTAACTTCGCGCTTAAAATATTGCGCCACCCATTGCGTTTGCGCAGGTGTGCGTATGCCACCCGACACTAAATGCACACTTTCTTTAGCCAGCGCTGGCATCAGCACATCATTAAATAATTGATATTGCTTGGCCACCAATTGTTGCGCTTTGCTGGCCACTTGTGCGCATGTATATTTGCTGACCAACCCTTCGGTTACTTGGTCGGTATCCGCCTGCAATTGTTGTGGCATGCGTACTTCAAAAAACTCATCTAAGTTAGAAGCCACAATACATAAAAAGCGCAAACGCTCTAGTAATGGGTAATCCTCACGTTCTGCCAGCGCCAACACGCGCTCGTTAAAACTGAGGATACTAAGGTCACGGTCAAGTAATTTTGGTGTATTTTTTAGCATGCGGAGATTTTATGTCGAAACATCACATCGAATATGACAGTTTTATGAAATCATGCTACCACACAAGCCTACATGCGCGCTGTCTGCCATCAAACTTCGGCTAATTTGTCTAGTAAGTGAGTCGCGTAAGTGGTCAACGCGGACTTTTGCTCATCAGTCATGTTGTCCACATGTTTCACCATGAGTGCCGTGCGCGGATTACGCGCAAAATCCTCATCATGCTGAATAAGAAAATGCCAGTACAAGGTGGTCACTGGGCAAGCGTTAGCGCCCGTTTTAATATCAGGCTTATAACGGCAACCTTGGCAGTAATTACTCATGCGATTAATGTAGGCACCGCTGGCAATATAAGGCTTACTGGTAAAGCGGCCGCCATTGGCATACAAAGCCATGCCGATCACATTGGGCAACTCCACCCACTCCACCGCATCCACATATACCGCCAAGTACCAATCGGCCACCTGGCGTGGCTCAACCTCAGCCAATAATGCAAACATGCCAGTAATCATTAAGCGTTGGATATGGTGGGCGTAACCGTATTCCATGGTTTGGCCTATGGTTTGGCGCATGCAGTTCATCTGCGTGTTGCCTGTCCAATACCAAGCTGGCAATTGGCGCGTGTGACCATAATGATTAGCCTCTGCCATGGCTGGCATGTCGAGCCAATACAAGCCGCGAATAAATTCGCGCCAACCCAATATTTGCCTGATAAAGCCTTCTACACTTTCCAGTGGCAATTGCTTTTGCTGGTAAGCCAGCTCCGCCGCTGCAATGACTTCTCTGGGATTAAGCAATTTTAAGTTAAGCGAGGACGCTAACAGTGAATGCCATAAAAAAGCGTGGTGATTGATTGCCTGAGTAGGATGCGTTTGGCCTTGCCACATGGCATCTTGATGGGCACCAAAATCAGCCAATTTATGCGTAATAAAATGTTCAAGAAACGCCAACGCTTGCGCACGATTGACTGGCCAGCAAAAATGCACCAAGGAACCTGGGTGCTCGCCAAAGTGATGCGCAACATCCGCAAACACAGCATGCGTGATGTCATCGATGGCAAACTGAGGAATAGTCGGCACCGCTAGCGGGCCTTGCTTGCCAAACGCTTTACGATTGGCGTAATCGTAATTCCACTCACCACCGACTGGTTTATCGCCGTCCATCAATACAGCATGCTGCTTGCGCATATTGCGGTAGAAAAACTCCATGCGCAAAGATTTATTAGTGCCTGCCCAGCGTTTAAAATCGGCCTGACTGCACATAAAGTGCTGGTCATCCCTGACCACCAACGGAGTACTGCTCACCTGCGCCGTCTGCTTTAATAAATGTAGTACGCGATAATCACCCGGCTCACAGACAATGATTTTTTGTGGTGAATGCTGTTGGATATGCGCCAACCACGCCGCGTCTAAGGTCTGGTGCGCATGCGTACCTATGCGTAGATAGGTGCAAGGCAAACCAGCCGTTTTTAAGGCTTGTGCATAATGGCGCATGGCCGAAAAAAACAAAGCGATGCGCGCTTGATGGCTCCAGACATGGCTGGCTTCATCGTGCACTTCGGCCATTAGCACATGGTCTTGCGCTGGGTCAAAATCTTCTAAGGCGGGGTTGTCTAAGTTAAGCTGATCGCCCAACACAATAATAAGGTTACGCGTCATGCCGATATTGGCTTTCTGCGGCAGGCTTCTGAGCAATATTTCACACTTTCCCAGTTTTTTGCCCAGGCTTTGCGCCAAGTCATAGGCTTTTGGCAGCCTGCACATAATTTACTGGGTAAATAAGCTTTATTGCCTTTAAATTGGGCGTGCTTGGCTGTCGTCATGCCAAACAGACTACGCTTTTAGCAGCAGGTTCAACGCGCATTGTGCCGCAGTAAAACCAAACGGCGCGGTCACGCAAACACTAGAGCCATAACCGGCACAATTTAGACCGGTAATAGAAGCGTTGTCTGGCAGTTCACAAGCAGTATCGTCACTTAGCATAGGCCGCAATACAGGTTCATCGGAATACACCGCTTGAATATTAAACTTGGCAGATTTTTTGTTATTACTGGCCTTAGGAAAACCATGGTCGCGCCGCAACTGGTTGCGCACTTTGGCTAATAAACGGTCGCCTACCACATGCGCTAAGTCGGTCACTTCAATTTTGGTCGGGTCTAATTTACCGCCAGCACTGCCTACCATAATCAGCGGTATGCTATTTTGCTGACAATATTGCGCCAGCGCGATTTTGGCTTTGGCGTCATCCATGCAGTCCACAATCACGCTCGCCTGAAAATCCAGCAAATGCGTCACATTGTC
>DASWSZ010000198.1:0-12790 GCA_036402395.1 Methylophilus sp. | reverse complement strand
GCCAAACCCACTTCAAAAACATATTCACCTGGAGCCAGATTTAGCTGAATTTCTTGCCTTACTTTAATTTTCCTTTTAAAAAAATCTCCATTAAAAGGATCATTATCGAACTGCCAGCTATTTTTCCCATGAACAATTATTCCTCGATCGTTTTTAACTACAACACCACAAACTGGAACGCCAATATCTTCAGTTAAATAAAATTCATATAAAATTGCAAGAGATGTTGCTTGCCTAAATACGTTACATGGCTGTCCATGCAAATCAAATACCCCTACTCCAGTACACGTACCCTGACCATTGGTAATTTGCTTTTCTATTGGTACACCTAACAATTGAGGGCTAAGCATTTTCTCATAGTCAGGTGAATCAGTTACTTGCACTTTTTTTAATTCTGATAAATTGTTTACTTTCACTTCTTGATTTAGTAAGTAGAAGTACTTTGAAGCTTCAGAGGATACACCTATAAAGCGCTGCTGCCCTTGAGTTAAAAGCAATGCTTTTTCACAAAACTGCTCAATCTCAGTCATTGCATGAGAAACTAAAATAATAGCAGCACCCTGACTTTTTAATGCTTCTAGTCTTGCATAGCACTTTTGCCTAAAAAAAACATCTCCAACAGCTAGCGCTTCATCAATAATCACTATGGAAGCATCTATATGTGCTTGCACAGCAAAAGCTAACCTTACAAACATTCCACTTGAATATGTTTTTACCGGCTGGTCAATAAATTCACCAATGTCAGCAAATTCAATTATTTGATCATATTTGCCCAGAATTTCTTTTTGAGTTAAGCCCAAAATTTGCGCGTTTAAAAAGACATTTTCTTTTCCAGTAAACTCTGGGTTAAAGCCGCTACCTAACTCAAGCAGGGCGGCCACCCTCCCATTCACTTTGACTTCACCGCTAGTAGGTGTGAGCGTGCCTGCCAATATTTGCAGTAGTGTACTTTTTCCACTACCGTTTTTACCAATAATGCCAAACGTTTCACCGCGGCGGATTCTAAAAGAAACGCCGTCTAATGCCCAAAACTCTCTATAGTATTTACATGTGCTAATTGGCCTATTTGGTAGAATCAGATTAGCAACTTTGCCAAACAATCTTAATAGGGGTGGTAAAATAAGTTGCTTTAAACGATCTCTAGGGGAAGTATAAATTTCATAACACTTTTTAAGATCTTTAACTTCAATTAATACATCATCAGATAACATCAGCAAAACCTTTCCGAGTATGCTGAAACCACCAATATCCAAAACAATAGATTAATAAACTGATCACAAAAGCTACAAGCCAATCGATCCAATTAGGTGTTGTACCAAAAAGCATAATCTCTCTAAATTGATTTACAGGGAGCGTAATTGGGTTCCATTTAATATACCCTTGATAAGCTACAGGTAAGGCAGTGATAGGGTAGAAGACTGGTGCTAAAAAAATTAATACTGTTGAGAGCATTGTTACTGCTTGCGCCAGATCTCGTAAATACACGCCTAAAGAGGCCAAAAGCCATGAAAACCCAAGCGCCATTAATATAAGCGGCAACAATATAATCGGCAACATTAGAGTATCAATATATACACTCGCTCCAGCAATTATGCAAAATCCTAGCAAAACAGCAAAACTAACTACAAAATGCAGTAATGCTGAGCACAATGTTACTATCGGTAAAATCTCTAACGGAAATACAACTTTTTTAACGTAACTTGGGTTAGAAAGTATTAAAGTTGGTGCACGATTGATACATTCTGCAAAAAACGCATGGATAATCATGCCTGAAAACAATACGATAGCGAAGGATAGCTTTCCATCATCTGGTGTATTCCAACGCGCTTTAAAAGCCACACTAAATACTAAGGTGTAAACAGCTAGCATTAACAACGGATTGAACAACGACCAGCCAACTCCAAGCACAGAACCTTTATAGCGCCCGATGAAATCGCGTTTAATAAGTTCTGACAGTAACTCTCTATGTCGAATAAAGGTGGTTAGCCCCACAACAGGATTAGATGACACATTAGCATTCATACTAGTTGACAATTAAGATGCTGATTAGCATCTCTACATAAAAAAATAACTATAAATCCCACTAAGATAACCTTTTTTTGACTTAACTTAATTGTAAAAATAACGAGCTATGCTAAAAACTTAAAGATTGAACTTAAATATCTATTAAAACCGTAAACTATTTACCAACAAATCTACTGACTTGCTGGTTGAGTTATTTGAGCTATCAATAGACAAGAATGGGGATTCTGGCACTTCGTAAGGAGAACTTACTCCAGTAAAATCAGCAATTTGACCCGCTCTAGCTTTCAAATACATACCTTTGGGGTCTCGCTTTTCACAAACGCTTATCGGCGTTGACATGTGAATTTCAAAAAAATTATTTTCGCCTACAATATCTCTAGCTACCGCCCTATCAAGCTTACTCGGAGAAATGAAAGAAGTAATTACAATTAAACCAGCATCATTCATAAGCTTTGAAACTTCAGCTACTCTTCGAACATTCTCAGCCCGATCTTTACTTGAAAAGTTCAAATCATTATTCAAACCATGCCTAACATTATCACCATCAAGCACATAGCAGGCATGTCCCATATCAATTAAACGTCGCTCTAGTGCGTATGCTAGAGTTGATTTACCTGAACCACTTAGTCCAGTGAACCAAATAGTTTTTGGCTGTTGTTTCAACAATGCTGCTCTTTCTTGTGGTGAAACCAAGCCAGAAAACCAAACAACTTTTGTTGAGGTAAGAGTTTCAACTTTATTTGTCATAAACCACGCATCATTTCAATAACAATCTAAATAGATTTTAATAAGCAAAAAAGCACAATGTGCATCAATGAATATCAAAAAACTGACAATCTCAACATTTTGCCCAACATATTAGATGACATTGATGTTTGACTTTGTAACGAATTGTAATTAATTAATGCATAATACAAGTAAAAAACTATTAACATTTAAACAAAAGAAGAAGAATATTTTATTTTTTAATCGATAAATCAAAGCAATATTTGAAAGCAAAAAAGCATTAATTCTGCATCTCAGTTGCATAGCAATTAATTTGCAAATACATTTACTAACTAACAACACAGCGACCATTCTTAAGTGTTGGTTCATACAGCACTTAGTTAAAAGCTTTATAATTAAGCCATATGATTAAACGACTTTCCGATCTCTTGTTAGTAGCAATATCACTTTTAGTCCTGCTACCACTCGGTCTAGTCACATACGGACTAGTTAAGTGGACCTCAAAAGGCAATGCCCTTTACTGGAGTAAGCGCGTAGGAATACATAACCAATTGTTTAATATGCCAAAATTCCGCTCCATGAAAGTGGACACCCCAGCGTTGGCGACGCACATTATGAATCAGCAAGCCAACCCCAATCAATATTTAACGCCTGTGGGTAGCTTTATCCGCAAAACCAGTTTGGATGAGTTGCCGCAGCTGTGGAGTGTACTAAAAGGCGACATGTCGATTGTGGGGCCGCGCCCTGCTTTGTTTAATCAGGACGATTTAATTGCCTTGCGCACTGAGTTAGGGGTGCATACCCTTAAACCCGGCATTACTGGCTGGGCGCAAGTGAACGGCCGTGATGATTTACCTAACCCCCAAAAGGTAGCGTTAGACGCTTATTACCTAAAACATCAATCGTTTTGGCTAGATTGTTATATCATTCTGCTTACTGTGTTTAAGGTCATTAAGCGCGATGGTGTGTCGCATTAGTTAATCAATTCATGAGTGTTTATCAAAAATACATAGCACAAAGGTTGCTTTACCTTGCCATGCTGCACGACGTACTGGTGGCGTCCATCATCTGGTATGTGGCCTTTTTACTGCGGTTTAACTTTGAAATCCCCGCCAATTTCTCTGGTGTGATCTGGCAAACGTTACCATTGGTTATCGTGATAGAGTTGAGCTGTTTTTTATTCTTTGGTTTGTACCGCGGCATGTGGCGCTTCGCCAGCATTCCCGATTTAAAACGCATTATCCGCGCCGTCGCTTTATCAGCGCTCGTCATCGCGTTTGCCAGTTTAATTCTGCAACCAGAGATTATCATTCCACGCTCTGTGCTCATCCTCAACCCATTGCTGTTAGTGCTCATCATGGGGGGTAGCCGCTTTACTTATCGCGCTTGGAAAGAGCGACGATTGTTTAACCCCATAGTGCATCAAGGTAATCCGGTGATTGTGATTGGCGTGGAAGAAGCGGCGATTAACTTGATTAAAGAACTCGCTAAAAGCCAAGAGTGGCGCGTAGTGGCCTTACTGGACGATGATAAACTGATGCACGGCCGTGAATTTTTTCATGTACGCGTAGAGGGTAACACTGCGGCTTTACCTAGTATTGCCGAAAAATATAGCTGTACACATTGCATTATTGCCATGCCGTCAGCCAATCATAGCGCCAGACGTCACACTGTAAATATTGCCAACGCCGCCAATATGGAGGTGCTAACGCTACCGGCGATGAGCGATTTGATGAGCGGAAAAATCAGCGTATCGCAAATCCGCAAAATTGATGTGGAAGACTTGCTTGGGCGCGATGTGGTGAATTTAGATAATCAAGGCTTAAGTGACATGATTGCTGAGAACACAGTGTTGGTGACCGGTGCGGCTGGCTCTATAGGCTCGGAGTTGTGCCGCCAAGTGTTAAGCTTTAAACCGAAAAAGCTGCTGTGTATCGATGTGTCAGAATATGCGCTGTACCAACTTCAACAAGAGTTTAGCCAGCGCAAACTCAACATCAAAATAGTGTATTTGGTCGCCGATGTCAAAAACAAAACACGCATCAGCCGCATTCTGCAAGAGTACCAGCCCAAGCTAGTGTTGCACGCTGCTGCTTACAAACATGTGCCGATGATGGAAGACCATAATGTGACAGAAGCGCTAACCAACAACGCGTTTGGCACGTATCAATTGGCCAGCGCTTGTCTTGAGGCCATGGTGGATAAATTCGTACTGATTTCCACTGACAAAGCCGTAAACCCAACCAACGTAATGGGCGCCAGTAAGCGGCTGGCAGAGTTGATTTGTCAAAGCTTGCAACCGAAAAAACCTGGCAAAACCACCGCTAATACCCAGTTTATTACCGTGCGTTTTGGCAATGTGTTGGGCAGCAGCGGCAGCGTGATTCCTAAGTTCCGCGAGCAAATTGCGCAGGGCGGGCCTATCACCATCACCCATCCTGAAATCACACGTTATTTTATGTCGATACCAGAAGCCGCACAGTTGGTATTGCAAGCCGGTACCATGGGCAAAGGCGGCGAGATTTTTGTGTTAGACATGGGCGAACCAGTGAGGATTATTGACTTGGCCAAAGACATGATTAAGTTATCTGGCTTGCAGTCAGAAGATGTGCGCATAGAATTTACTGGCCTGCGCCCAGGTGAAAAACTGTTTGAAGAGTTGCTGGCCGATGATGAAACGACGTTACCGACTAATCATGAAAAACTACGCATTGCGCAAGCAAGAGCCGTCAATCCAGCTTGGCTACAGGATGTGCTGGCCTGGTTAGACACTACACCCAATCTGACTGAAACTGAACTGAAACTGCAACTGTGTGATTGGGTAGAAGAATATAGCCCGGATAGCCAAATTCTGAGTCAAGCCGCCATCGCAACATTTGCAACGTCACCGACAATTCACTAAATACGATTAGTGATGTTTATTTAAAGGCAAAACGCATGCATTTTGCCGATGTCGTTTACAATGTTGCACCTTCAAAAATCTGCAATTTGCCCCCTACTTATGCCACATATTACCCTAGACAATGCCAGCTTAGCGTTTGGTCATCATGCGCTGCTAGACCATGCCTCTTTTCAATTAGACGCAGGTGAACGTGTAGGTTTGATTGGCCGTAACGGCGCCGGCAAATCCAGCTTATTAAAAGCCATTGCTGGCACCATCAAGCTGGATGACGGCAATGTTTGGCGCGCCACCAATGTGCGCATCGTCTACGTACCACAAGAACCAGAGCTGGACACCACACATACCGTGTTTGAGGCGGTGGCTGAGGGCTTGGGTGGACTGCAACAAATTATTATCGATTATCACCAAGTGACGCATGACATGGGCATGCCCGATGCCGATATTGACGCCTTGATGACCAAAATGCAAACGCTACAACATGACTTGGATGCACAAAATGGCTGGGCGGCACAATCGCGCGTTGAAACGGTATTAAGCCGTCTTAAATTAGATGCCGATGCGCTGGTTTCTACACTCTCTGGTGGCTGGCGCAAGCGTGTGGCGCTTGGCCGTGCGTTAGTGGCAGAGCCGGAAGTATTATTACTGGATGAGCCGACCAACCATCTAGATTTGGAAGCCATTGAATGGCTAGAAGAGTTACTACTAGGCTTTGGCGGCAGCGTATTGTTTATTACCCATGACAGACGTTTTCTAGATAAGCTAGCTACGCGCATTACCGAGCTGGATCGTGGAAAACTCACTGATTTTATTGGTAATTTTAGCCAATACCAAATTAAAAAAGAAGAGTTGATTGCGGTGGAAGAAACCCATGCCGCCAAGTTTGATAAAGTGCTGGCGCAAGAAGAAGCATGGATACGCCAAGGCATTAAAGCGCGCCGTACCCGCAATGAAGGCCGTGTACGCAGGCTAGAAGCACTGCGCTTAGACCGCGCCGCCAGACGTGAGCGCCAAGGTAACGTTAAACTGAATTTAGATGCGGGCGAACGCAGTGGCAAACTAGTGGCCGAACTCGATAACGTAGTGAAAACCTACGGCGATAGAACGCTGATTAACGGCTTTAGCACGCGTATTTTACGTGGCGATAAAATTGGTTTGCTGGGCCCGAATGGCATAGGCAAAACCACGCTACTTAAGCTCATTTTGGGTGATATCGAAGCCGACAGCGGCGAGATTCAACGCGGCACTAAGATTAACGTGGCCTATTTTGACCAAATGCGCGAACAGTTAGATGAAGAAGCCACGCTGGCCGATACCATCAGCCCAGGCTCGGATTTTGTCGAAATTGGTAACGAGCGTAAGCATGTGATTAGCTATTTGGAAGACTTTTTGTTCCCGCCGCAACGTTCACGCTCCCCAGTGAAATCGCTATCGGGTGGCGAGCGTAACCGCTTGTTACTGGCACGTTTATTTGCCCGCCCAGCCAATGTATTGGTGCTGGATGAACCGACCAATGACTTGGATATTGATACCTTAGAACTGCTAGAAAGCTTGCTACAAGAGTTTTCTGGCACGCTCTTTTTGGTCAGCCATGACCGTGCTTTTTTAGAAAACACTGTCACGCAAGTGATTGCTTTTGAAGGCAACGGCGTATTAACTGAATACGGTGGTGGTTATGATGATTGGCTGCGTTTCTCGCAATCGCGTGACGCTAGTAGTAAAAATAACGTTAAAAAAGCGGCTGAGCCTTCACCAGCTAAAGCAATTAAAAGTACTCAAGAAACCCCTAAAAAACTCAGCTTTAAAGAGCAAAAAGAATTAGAAGCGTTACCGGCTTTGATTGAAACGCTAGAAAATGAGCAAAAAAATATCAATCAAACGCTGGAAGATCCTGCCATGTATCGCGATAAGCCGGAGCAAGTAAAGACCTTACAAGCGCGCTTATTAGCCATAGAAGCAGAAGTCAGTACGCAAATGCAACGCTGGGATGATTTGGAAAGCCGGGCTAACGCTTAACTTAACTTACGCCTAACTTAACTTGCGCTTCTCTTAAACTTACACTTCACTAGCGTCCAGCGCAGGGATGGCTGGCAAGCCGTAAATACTGCGCGCTTGGTTGCAGCGTTCGCTGCCTTCTTCAAACTCGCGGCAAGTGCTGGAACGCTGCTCATAAATCGTACAGCCTACTTGCTGGCCTATCTCACCAGACAAAGCCACACAGCGCATAGGCTTTTTTTCCGTGCCCTTCATGCAGACATAATACGGGCTCACGGCTGTGGTCAGCTCGCTGGGTATCGTACCTAATGGGTGAGCATCGGTCTCGCCCCAATAAAAAGACACCCTAAACGCCGTGCAACAAGCACCACAACTGACACAATGCGACATGCAATCCTCTATAATAGCCAACAAATCTGCCCATTTAGCTCAAAGGGCGACCCTGACTTCACTAGCCAACAGCTTAAATGAGTATACCTTACTGTGCCAAATTATGAATGGGCTGGCTGTAGGCTATGCGCGTTTTAAACAAGTCATAGAGTTAACAAGCGGTTGCAAGGTGTTGTCGCAAAAACGTTAATGTACGCGCCCACGCTAACTTGGCTGCGGCGGCGTCATAACGTGGTGTGGTGTCATTATTAAAACCATGCTGCACGCTTGGATAAACATAGGCTTGGTAGCTCACGTTGGCGGCTTTTAATGCAGCTTCATAGGCTGGCCAGCCAGCATTAACGCGCGCATCTTCACCTGCAAAATGCAGCAATAACGGCGTTTTAATGCTGGCAGCCTCACTTGCTGTGGGTTGACCACCATAAAAAGGCACCGCCGCCGCCAACTCTGGCAGCCGTGTTGCCAGAAAATTAGCCATTGCCCCGCCGTAACAAAAACCAACTACACCGACTTTGCCATTGCCTTCAGGCAGGCTTTTCAATACCCCAGCCGCAGTGATAAAGTCCTCGCGTATTTTGCTTTGGTCTAGTGTTTGGAATAAGTCACGCGCTTTGTCTTCATCACCTGGGTAGCCACCCAATGGAAATAGCGCATCGGGGGCAAACGCAATAAAGCCATCAATAGCTAAGCGTCTGGCGATGTCTTCAATATGTGGATTTAAGCCACGATTTTCATGTACCACTAACACAGTAGCTAATGGTCCACTAACATTGGCTGGCGCTACCAAGTATCCGCGCAAGGTGCCTGAGCCATTGGGCGATGGGTACTCCACATATTGGGCGTGAATGCGCGCATCATCCTCATTAATTTGCTTGGCTTCTGCAAAACTTGGACTAAGCGCAGTCAATAAAGTAGACGCTGACACCCCTGCCACGGCAAATTTGGCCGCACGGTTTAAAAAGTCGCGCCGCGTAATATCGCCATGCACAAACTGGTCGAATAAGCCCAACACCTCTGGGTGAAAATCATCTGCGGTTTTTTTCGTCATGCCATCTCCATTATTTTTTTAACTAGGTTAATGCGCAGCAGTCATTTGTTTGGGCTACCTCTGTAAGCGCTCAACCGCACTGATGCTCTGCGCAAAACGTGTTATGTTGAATTTGTGTATATATGCATACTTCCACAATGCATGCGCTTTGTTATTGTGTAAGGCCGCAACATCCTTGTAAGGTTGCAAAAAATTGTAGCCCATCGTCATCGCATGCCTCAGGTCGCCCCCTGCTTAATGTCAGTTTTTCTTCCATATAATATTGATATCAATAAAGGCAAGACATGAAGCTTGGTGAATTTATTACGCAAAACATGGAGCCCATACTGCAAGAGTGGCAAGAATACGCAAACACACTGCATCAGGGCAAGCACATGTCTAAGGTGGAGTTAAGAGACCATGCTAAGTCTATGCTGCAATCCATGGTCAAAGATTTAACGACGCCGCAATCTGATCAGCAAAAAGTCAAGAAATCCAAAGGACATGCGCAAGAACACAGTGTGCATTCCAAATTGCTGGACGACATGGCTGGCCAACATGCGCTGGATCGCTTTGATGCGGATTTTACTATTCAGGATTTGGTATCTGAGTTTAGATCACTGAGGGCCAGTGTGCTAAGGTTGTGGGAAAAAACGCCAGAAGCAGTACAACTGGCTGATCTGCATGAAATGACACGTTTTAACGAGAGCATAGACCAAGCGCTGGCTGAATCGGTCGATGTCTATGCCAAGCACAAAGAACGCAATATCCGCTTGTTTGAAACCATCCTTTTATCCTCGCCTGACCATAACTATATTCTTGATTTAGAGGCTAAATTTTTATATGCCAACAAAGCCATGGCCGAACAATGTGGCAAACTCGCGCCGCAGCTTATAGGTAAAAGTATTGTTGAGTTGGGCATGGTAGAAGTATTAGAGATAGAGCAAGCCGTTAAAAAAGTCATCCATGACAACATTGCCGTCCGTGGCGAAATTCGCTACCGAACCCACGCTGGCAATACGGTGTTTTATGAATATATTTTAACGCCCATCTTTGACCCTGATGGCCAAGTAGAAGCGGTTGCGGGCACCGAACGTGATATTACCGAACGGAAATCGTCTGAGGATGCGGTGTGGTATCGCGCCAATTATGACCAACTAACGGAGTTGCCGAATCGCAGCCTGTTTCGCGACCGCTTAGAGCAACAAGTCATGCTTTCGGAGCGAACCGGCAAATTGGCAGCGCTGTTTTTTATTGATTTGGATAATTTTAAAGAAGCCAATGACAGCCATGGTCACGATGTCGGGGATGCCTTACTCAGGCAAGCCGCCACCCGTATTCGCGCCTGCATGCGGCAAAACGACACCGTAGCACGTATTGGTGGCGATGAATTCACCGTGATTTTGACTGACTTTGATGACATTAGCCATGTCACTAAGATTGCCAACAAAGTATTAAAAACATTGGCTAAACCCTTTTTAATCTTCGATAAAAAAGTGTCAATTTCTGCCAGCATAGGCATCTCACTGGCGCCGCAAGATGCCAGCAACCCTGAACATTTGATTAGCAATGCCGATCAAGCCATGTACACCGCAAAAAACGCGGGGCGTAATCATTTTAAATTCTTCGCAAACCCATAAAGATGGCTCAGCTTTACGCAACGCTCACTGCTTTGGTTGCAGTCTGCCCGCACCTAAACATAGCTAGTCACCCCTTATCACAATGGTAAAACGGCTGCATTCATGACGGCATACTAGCATTGACGGTACGTTTAAGCGTCACTGACTTTATGGTCACTCATTAGGTTTTTATCCAAATTTAAAGAGGTTATGTTAATTGCCGTACAAAAAAAATTTTGTAATCGCCCTAGGCTAAGCAATATGTTAGTAGACGATTCAACATTCAGTTTAATCCATGCTGTGTACCGCCCCGTCAACGAGGGCTAGCAGGCAGCATGTTTAAACAAAAAAGGTAAAGCACAACCATGACTGCCTATCGTTTTCTAGAAGCCGCCAACCTGAGGCTGAACGAGCGTGCTGAAACGCATGCGCAAACAAGCAACCCTGTGACCGGCACATGGTCATTGACGTCCTATGATGCAGCGCAGCCGCGCGCACTTGCCTTGCAAACACAGGTGACCTTATTGCAAGCCGCACTGCAACAAGCGCATATGGGGTTAGACCAAGCGCGTCTAGACTTTGAAGATTATTATGAGCTGGCACCGATGGCTTATTGCACCACCGATGCGCAAGGGTTGATTTTACAAGCCAATTTAAGCTGTGCCACACTGCTAGAAACGACGCGTGATAGTTTGATGCAGCGACCTTTCACGTCATTCATCTGCCAAGACGATTTGGCGATGTTTCATACACTACAGAAAAAGCTGATGGCCAGCCACAGAGCGCAGACTTGTGCCCTAAGGCTAGTGAAAGACGATGGCGGTGTGATCTGGGTGCAATGTGAGCTCGTAATTAGCACAACGCAACAGCAGCCAGAAGGTTACCGCATGACGTTGCATGACATTGATGCGTCACGTCAACTACAAACAAAGTTAACGCTGCTGGAAACCTGCATCTCACGCTTAAACGATATTGTCATGATTACCGAAGCTGAGCCTATGGACGCGCCAGGCCCACGCATCGTGTTTGTCAATGATGCCTTTGTAAAACATACCGGCTTCACACGCGAAGAAGCGATAGGTCAATCACCCCGTATCCTGCAAGGCCCCAACACGCAGCGCAGCGCACTCGACACCATTAAAGAGGCCATGCAAGCATGGTTGCCAGTGCGTACAGAACTGATTAACTACACCAAAACTGGTGAGGAATACTGGCTAGAGCTTGATATTGTGCCGATTGCTGACCATACCGGCTGGTTCACGCACTGGATTGCGGTGGAACGTGACATTACAGAGCGCAAACGCGCCGAAATAGAACTTGAACGTTTGAACCGCGCCTTAAAACTGCGTGGCGCCATGTCGGCATTGATTAGCCATGCCACTTGCGAAGCAGAGTTGTTGCAGCAAACCTGTCAGCTGGCAGTAGAGATGGGCGGCTACCCCTTAGCATGGATAGGCTTTGCCATCCATGACGCATGTAAAACGTTGCAGCCAGTGGCGGTGGCGGGGTTAACCAGTGTACTGCCCGCCTCTCAGCTAAGTTGGTCAGCCGATGAGGCGTATGGCCAAGGACCTGCCGCGCGCTGCATTCGCCATGGAGTGACTGTGATTTGCGAAGATTTAACGCAGTTTGCATTAAGCCATCCCATGTTAACTTCCACGCAAAGCCAACATTTAAGCGGCATGATGTGCCTGCCATTGCGTGACCCACTGAATGCCTTAGGAATGCTAGCCGTTTATTTAACCGACGTGCGGCAGCTTGCCACTGAAGAAATTGTGTTGTGGGAAGCGATTGCCGATGAATTGGCGTTTGGCATAGGCTCGATACGCACACGCGAAGCGGAAAAACGCTCACAAGCCGCCATCTTAAAAGTGGCGGCCAGCGTGTCAGTGCATGCAGAAATTTCATTTTTTGATCAGCTGACCAGAAATATGGCGGAAGCACTCAATGCAGATGGTGCGTTTATCGCTAGGCACCCACCTAAACATACGTCTAATGCCAATACCATCAGCGCGATTTGGTTGGGTGAGGTCAACGCTAACTTTGCTTTTGCGCTACACAGCAGCCCTTGTCAGTGCTTGCTGGAACAAGCGCAATGCTATACCCAGT
>DASWSZ010000197.1:0-10208 GCA_036402395.1 Methylophilus sp. | reverse complement strand
TTTTTGCACAGCAACTGGTTTGAGGCTTTAGCTACACAGCGCTTTGATGTCATAGTTAGCAACCCGCCGTATATAGAAGAACACGACCTACACTTATCCCTTGGTGATGTGCGGTTTGAACCGAAGTCAGCGCTCACTTCTGGCATTGATGGCTTGGATGATATACGTCATATTGTTACGCAATCGCCCAACTATTTAAAACTGCAAGGCTGGTTGATGTTAGAACATGGCTACAATCAGGCGGAGGCGGTAGCTGCATTATTAGTACAAGCAGGCTTTAAAAATATTACGCATGCACTAGATTTAGCCGGTATAAAACGCGTAACATTAGGACAATACTATTGATAATGCTATCTGATTAAACCTAGCTAAATCATGTTCTAGTGGAGAATGATGATGGCCAACCACACACAACAAATCGGTTTACCTCATATTGATTTATCCAATATACAAGGCGTATTGTTTGATTTAGACGGCGTGCTATACGTGGGCAACGCCCCCATTCCCGGCGCAATCGAGGCGGTCAATCAAATTCGCAATGCAAGCAAGCTGTGCCGTTTTGTCACCAACACCAGCACTTTATCCTTAGGCTCATTGCAGAAAAAACTCATAGACTTGGGCTTTGAAGTGGCGCAGTCTGAAATCATGAGTGCACCGCAAGCCGCACTGCAATTTTTACAGCAGCAATCTAATCCCATCTGCCGTTTATTATTGGCAGACGATGTTAAACAAGATTTTTCGCATTTAAAGCAATCCGATACCGAGGCCAACTTTATTGTGATTGGCGACATTGGTAACGCTTGGACTTACGCCATGCTGAATGAACTGTTTGCTTGTTTGATGCAGGGCGCCAAGCTGATTGCCATCCACAAAAACCGCTTTTGGCAGACAGAACTTGGCTTGCAAATGGATATAGGTGCATTTGTGCATGGCCTAGAATACGCCAGCAATACGCAGGCGATGCTGATTGGTAAACCCTCTGCCGATTTTTTTAACATGGCGCTGACAGACATGCAGTTAAATGAGTCACAAGTATTGATGGTCGGCGATGATATAGATTCTGACATAGGCGGTGCGCAAAACGCAGGCCTGCTGGGCGCATTGGTGCGTACCGGAAAGTATCGGCAAGCCTATACGCAAACGTCAACCATTAAGCCGGATATCATTGTGGATTCGATTGCAGACTTACCTGCATTACTCACTCAACGTTGAGCAAATATTGGTTTTTAAGCGCGATGTAATTGTTGGCAGAATCCGTCAAATGTTGAATCTCCGCTTCTGTGAGCGCGCGTACTTTTTTAGCCGGTCGGCCGACATATAAATAGCCACTTTCTAGCACTTTTCCTTCTGGCACCAAGCTGCCCGCTGCCAATAATACCTGTGGTTCTATTAATACTTTGTCCATGACGATACTGCCCATGCCAATCAGGCAGGTGTCTTGTATGGTGCAGCCATGCAGCACCACATTGTGGCCTATAGTCACGTAATTGCCTATCAGCAGCGGCGAGCCTAGCGGGTCTACACTTGAGCGATGATTCACATGCAAGGTGGTTAAGTCCTGAATATTTGTACCGATGCCGATGCGTATACTATTGACATCGCCGCGCACTACCGCATGTGGCCAAATGGAACAATCTGCGCCTAATATCACATCCCCAATCACTCTGGCTGCGGCATGAATATAGGCGGTGGAGGCAATCTGTGGCGTTTGCCCCATAAACGGCTGGATGTTGTGTAATTGAGTGGTGGTCATCAGCACAAGTATAAATATTAAATAGTATAATGGCGATATGTTAGAACCCTCTTCTGTTGGCCTTGTTGCCCCACATAGCGCGCATTTTAATCAGCCTCTCACCCTAAAAAGCGGTGAAGTGCTGCCGCAATTTCATTTAACCTATGAAACCTATGGCGAACTGAACGCAGATAAATCCAACGCGGTGCTCATCTGTCATGCCTTGTCTGGCAATCACCATGTGGCGGGCAAGTACAAAGAAACCGATAAAACTGCAGGCTGGTGGGATAACTTAATTGGGCCAGGCAAACCCCTAGATACCAATAAATTTTTTGTCATCGGCGTCAACAACTTGGGTGGCTGTCATGGCAGCAGTGGCCCATCAAGCGTCAATCCACTCACAGATCGCCCTTACAGCGCAACGTTTCCGGTGGTCACAGTAGAGGACTGGGTCAACTCGCAAGCGCGATTAATGGATTATTTAGGCGTTGAGAAATTGGCTGCCGTGATTGGTGGCAGCTTGGGCGGCATGCAAGCGCTACAATGGACCATTGCATTTCCTGAACGCGTGCGTCATGCCTTAGTGATTGCCTCGGCACCCAACTTAACCGCACAAAATATGGCATTTAACGAAGTCGCGCGCCAAGCGATTATTACTGACCCAGAATTTCACAATGGGGATTACTACAATCACGGTGTAGTGCCACGTCGTGGCTTACGCATTGCACGTATGTTAGGCCATATTACTTATTTATCTGATGACGCCATGGGCGCCAAATTTGGCCGCAAACTGAAAGACACCATCAAATATAGTTTTGATGTGGAATTTGAAATGGAATCTTACTTACGTTATCAGGGCGATAAATTTGCCGGTGAGTTTGATGCCAACACCTATTTGCGTATGACGCGCGCTTTGGACTATTTTGATCCGGCACTGGCGTTTGATGGCGATTTATCGGCAGCGTTAGCGCATGTCAAAGCCAAATTTTTAGTGGTATCGTTCACCAGCGATTGGCGCTTCTCACCAGCGCGCTCACGCGAGATTGTTAAAGCCTTACTCGATAATGAGCTGTCCGTGCGCTATGCAGAAGTGACCGCTGCGCATGGTCACGACGCTTTCCTGATGCCTGACCCACATTATCACGCCATTATGCGCGCCTATTTGGATAAGGTAAAAGTATGAGCCAAGCCCAAAATAATGTAATAATCACAAATAATAATACCAAAATCCGTTCAGACTTTGCGTTAATTACAAACTGGGTGCAACCTAAAACCAAAGTGTTGGATTTGGGATGTGGTGATGGTGGCTTACTCACCCATTTGCACCGTGTGCATGATATCCGTGGCTATGGCGTAGAAAAAGACGACCAGAATTGGCTTACGGCCATGCAAAATGGCGTAGATGTGATTCAAATGGACTTGGAGTCTGGCTTGTCTGGCTTTGAAGATCAATCGTTTGACACCGTCATTTTGTCGCAAACGCTGCAAGCCATGCATAACACCGAAGGCATTGTGCAGGAAATGTTGCGCGTGGGACGCGAGGCGATTGTCACCTTTCCTAACTTTGGTTATTGGCGCAACCGCATACAAATTACCCTAGGGCAAATGCCGGTATCGAAAACCCTACCATACGAATGGTATAACACGCCTAACGTGCATTTATGCACCATCCATGACTTTGACCAATTTTGTAAAAATCACAATATTTCCGTGATTGAGCGCAAAGTGATTACCGAAGGCCAAGATGTGCGTTTTATGCCTAATTTATTGGGCAACTTGGCTATGTATAGGTTAAAAACATCTTAACGGTATACAACATTCAGAGTCGCATGGATGTAATTGTTCAGCAATGCGGTGGCCGTTTAACATCACGCCTATGCCTCAAAGCCGCAGGTAAGCACAGCATTAAGCTTGCCTGCATTAAGGCTAGTCAGGTTAATCCTAGCTACTTTAGGCCTCTCACATTAAAAGTCTGCGCCCACCCATGGATCAACGCTTAAAAAACATCATCTTTAACAAACGCATGCTAATTTGTGTATTCACCGGCTTTAGTTCAGGCTTGCCGTTGTATATCCTCATCAGCTTGTTGCCGGCGTGGCTGCGCTCAGAAGGGGTGGATTTAAAAGCCATCGGCTTGTTTTCGCTGATTAGTTTGCCATTTACATGGAAATTTATCTGGGCGCCGTTGTTTGACCGCTACACCCCACCGCTAGGGCGCAGGCGTGGCTGGTTAATCATCACGCAAATGGCGTTGTTATTAAGTATTCCGACGTTTGGTTATCTACATGCCAAGCTGGATATTTGGACCATTGCTTACTTAGCGGCGGTAGTAGCGTTTTTTAGTGCCAGCCAAGATATCGTATTAGATGCTTACCGACGCGAAATTTTGCCAGACATTGAGCTGGGGCTAGGCAATGTGGTGCATGTTAACGCTTATAAAATTGCCGGTTTAATTCCGGGTTCACTATCCCTTATTTTAGCCGATCACCTGCCATGGAGTAGCGTATTTATCATCACCGCCTTGTTTATGTTGCCGGGCATTGCCATGACTATCTTAGTAAAAGAACCTCTGCTTAAACAAGGTGCGCCTAAAACCTTAAGAGAAGCCGTTGTAGAGCCATTTCATGAGTTTATTTCACGCAATGGGCTTAAGACTGCGCTGATTATTTTGGCGTTTATCTTTTTCTATAAATTGGGCGACAGCATGGCAACCGCACTGGCCACGCCGTTTTATCTGGACATGGGCTTTAGCAAAACCGAAATCGGCATTATCGCCAAAAATGCGGGTTTATGGTCAAGTGTGGCAGGGGGCATTTTGGGTGGCATTTGGATGGTGAAATTGGGCATCAATCGTGCATTGTGGGTGTTTGGCGTGGTACAAATGGTGGCCATTTTAGGCTTTGCTTGGCTAGCGGTGGTCGGTCACAATTTATTTGTGCTAGGCGC
Source organism: Methylophilus sp. (assembly GCA_036402395.1). Classification (GTDB taxonomy): domain Bacteria; phylum Pseudomonadota; class Gammaproteobacteria; order Burkholderiales; family Methylophilaceae; genus Methylophilus. The sequence continues at coordinate 5,530 of DASWSZ010000197.1, read as the reverse complement.
CGTCATTGGCTTTGAAGCCTTTGGCGTAGGCTTGGGCACCGCTGCTTTTGTCGCTTACATTGCCCACACTACGCACCCCTTGTATACCGCGACGCAATTTGCGTTGTTTACCAGCTTAGCGGCGGTGCCACGCACCGTTGCCAATGCTGGCACCGGCTATATGGTAGAAACTTTGGGCTGGTTTAACTTTTACATTCTGTGTTTTGTGCTGGCGATTCCGGGTATGTTATTGCTAGTCAACATTGCGCCGTGGAATACGGTGAAAGAAAACGAAGCCGCGCTTTAGTTTATCATTCCAGTTTGTCATTCCCGCGCAGAGCCTGCCCTCGAATGCTTTAATCGGGGGCGGGAATCCAGTTCAGTGTTAAGCAGCACCACCATTAACACTTCCATATGCTTTCAGTAAGTCGTCAACACATTATTATTTAGATTGATGGTTGTCGATATTCCCAGTTAGCGGGAATATCACTGTAAGGTTTTAGCAACGTCCACGACCAACTCCTAAACCCACTAGGAGTTATCATGCGCATTGTGACCGCTGCTTTCTTTGCCTTATGCCTACCATCTGCGCTTGCCGCAGAATGTGCTGCCAAAAGCGCTGCACACACGGTGCCGCTGCTAGAGCTCTACACCTCAGAAGGGTGCAGCAGCTGCCCACCCGCCGATAAATGGCTAAGCAGTTTAAACGTCAAACCGACAGAGGTGACGCCATTGGCATTTCATGTGGATTATTGGGATTATATAGGTTGGAAAGACACGTATTCGAAAGCCGAGTACAGCACACGCCAGCGCAAAATGGCTGCATTCAATTTCGCAGGCTTTATCTATACGCCGCAATTTTTATTGAGCGGCAAAGACTTTAAAGGCTGGGACAATACGCGTCTTATTAAAAGCCTAGCAATAGCGCACACATTGCCCGCGCGGGCGCAACTAGCGCTGAGCGCCAGCACCGCCGCGAATGGCAACTTGACATTAAACGCCAGCGCGACTGCCACCGACGATGTAAAAAACGCAGATGTGTTTGTGGCGATTTATGAGAATAAATTAGTCAGTCAAGTGAATGCCGGTGAAAACAATGGTCGCGAACTGAAGCATGATTATGTGGTGCGTGAATTTTTTGGCGCGTATCCAATGAATAGCGGCAAGCAATTGAATAAACAATTTAATTTAAGCAAACTATGGAAAACGCGAGACGCAGGCGCGGTGATTTTTGTACAAGATGCCAGCAGTGGTGAGATATTACAAAGCTTGGCGCTTAAGTTTTGCAGCTAGTATCAATTTAGACTAAAGATTAAAAGCCAATTGCATATTGTGTCTGTCAAAAATTAGAGGATAGATTGCAATGTTCTGCGCACTCGCAGTGACCATGGTTCAGTCATTGCGAGGAACGAGGTGAAGCGGTAATCCAGATTTAGGCTCAACACGTTACCAAATGGTTGGTAAATTCACCGCTTTATTACCCTATTCACTGAACAGCTGAATTAAAAGTAACTGCCATACTGACCAAAATTGTCAACATTGCCCAAATTTAGTGTTGCGCGCACCCTAACAATGTCAAATATCCATAAATTATTCAGGCAAATAGTCAATAATCAGTGGTGCATGGTCGCTAAAGCGCGCTTCTTTGTAAATACTGGCGGCACTTGCTCTGGCCGCCATTTCAGGCGTAGCTATTTGATAATCAATCCGCCAACCTACATTGTTTGCCCAAGCTTGGCCGCGATTACTCCACCAAGTGTAACAAGCATCGGTGGTGTCTTTGTGCAACGTGCGGTAGACATCGACCCAGCCCACGCGGCTAAATAAATCACTTAGCCAAGCGCGTTCTTCCGGCAGAAACCCTGAGTTTTTCCGGTTGCCTTTGTAGTTTTTCAAATCAATTTCTTGGTGCGCAATATTCCAATCGCCACACACTACCACGTCAAACCCGCTATTTATTAACTGTTCTAAATGCGGCATAAAGCGCGCCATCATACTAAATTTAAACGCTTGTCGCTCTTCACCGCTAGAGCCACTAGGTAAGTACAGCGACACCACGCACAATTTGCCAAATCGGCATTCCAAATAGCGCCCTTCGTCGTCTATATCCTGAATACCCAAACCTTCAATCACCATATCTGGCTTTTGCTTGCTGTAAATGCCGACACCGCTGTAGCCCTTTTTTTGTGCATAATGAAAATAGCCGTGATAACCAGCAGGTGCCAGCATCTCGGCGCTCATGTCTGCCGCTTGCGCTTTTAGTTCTTGCAGGCAAATAATGTCCGGCTGCATGGTATGCAGCCAGCCAAAAAAACCTTTATTTGCCGCAGAGCGTATGCCATTTAAATTCAACGTTATAATGCGCATTATTCACTTTCTTTGATGTGTAGATTATTTTTATGAATGAATTAAGCCAAGAGTTTATAGCGTTTTCGGTCAAAAAGCAGGTGTTAAGCTTTGGTGAATTTAAAACCAAAGCTGGCCGACTCAGCCCATATTTTTTCAACGCCGGCTTATTTAACGATGGCGAGAGTTTACTTAAATTGGGTGAATTTTACTCCAAAAGTATCCAAGCTTCTGGCCTGCAATTTGATATGTTATTTGGCCCAGCCTATAAAGGCATCCCGCTGGTGGCCGCCATTAGCATTGCCTTTGCGCGTGAGGGCATTAACTATCCTTACGCCTATAACCGCAAAGAAGCCAAAGACCATGGCGAAGGTGGCACTTTAGTGGGCGCACCATTACAAGGCAACGTGCTGATTATTGATGACGTCATTTCTGCTGGTACTTCCATACGCGAATCGGTCAATTTAATACAACAAGCAGGCGCTACGCCTTGTGGTGTCAGCATTGCGTTAGACCGTCAAGAAAAAGGCCAGTCTGCACTCTCCGCGGTGCAGGAAGTAGAACAAAATTACAATATGTCAGTGTCCAGCATCGCCACGCTGACTGATTTGTTTGGCTACCTGCAACACAGCCAAGATTTGGCACAGTATTTGCATGAGGTAGCGCATTACCGACAACAATATTGTCTATAAGCCAATGATTAAAACGCTAAGTGTCTTTTTATTACTCATCATCACTACTTCTGCTGTTAGTACTGCATGGGCAGAAGGTGGCAAAATCGTTAAATGGGTAGATAAAGACGGTGTAACGCATTATGACGACAAAGCACCTATGCCCAGTGCCACCTCAAAAAGCAGTGAACTCAACAAGCAGGGCATGACGGTTAAAAAAATCACTTACGCACCACAAAACACGCAGGCCGACAAAGCAGTGGCGGAGCAGACTAGACGCGATTCTGCACTGATTGCCTCTTACAACTCTGCTGACGAAATTGACATGGCGCGTGACCGCAACACCAAAATGGACGAATTTGCTTTACAAAGCCTGTACCAAAAACTAGAAAACCAGCAGACTTACCTCAACAAAAACAGCACGTTGATTGCTGGCTATCACAAAAGAAAACAGCCGGTGCCAAACAAGTTATTGCAGGACAAGCAAGCACATGAGGCAGACATTGCCAATACTGACAAACAAATTGTGGCAAAGAAACAAGAGATTGAAGCCATCCGCGCCCGCTACAACCATGACAAAACACGTTTTATGATGTTAAAAGCACAAGGCCACACCTTTACGCCACAAGTGATCACCCCTGCTAAGCCAGCAACCACCGGCTCAGCAAAATAGCCTTACCATCTAACGCTTGTATGTAAGTAAGCACTTACCTCAAACACATTATTAATGAGTATTGAAGCTGCACCACGTATTTAATTTAGAGTCTATATGTTAGATTTAAAACGCAGTAGTTTTAACTCAGCCGGTTTTAACTCAGCCGGTTTTAACGCAACTGCGTTTTAACTCAGTTTTTTCTTCAATAATTCATTGACTTGCGCCGGGTTGGCTTTGCCTTTTGACGCTTTCATGGCTTGGCCTACCAGTGCATTAAAAGCTTTTTCTTTACCGGCCTTATATTCTTCTACCATGGCCGGGTTGGCTTTTAGTACTTCATCAATCATCGCTTCAATTGCGCCGCTGTCAGATTCTTGCTTAAGGCCTTTGGCTGCAATAATTGCATCCACTTCGCCTTCTGCCGCCCACAAAGCTTCAAACACTTGTTTGGCTGCGTTATTAGAAATCGTGCCATCTTGAATGCGCTTAAGCAGTTGTGCCAATTGGGTGGCATTGACGGGTGAAGTGCCCAGCGTTTTTTCTTCTGCATTGAGCTTGGCCGATAACGCACCCATCACCCAGTTGGCCGCAGGCTTGGCTTCAGCTCCCGCATTGACCGTGGCAGTAAAATAGTCTGCCAGTTCACGACTTGCAGTCAGTGCCGCTGCGTCATAATGACTCAAACTAAAGGCCGATTCAAAACGCGCTTTCATCGCTTCCGGCAGTTCTGGCATGGTGGCTTGCACTCGCGCTTTGTCGCTTTCAGCAATCACTAACGGCAATAAATCGGGGTCAGGAAAATAGCGGTAATCGTTGGCTTCTTCTTTAGAACGCATGGCACGCGTTTCACCGGTATCTGGGTTAAACAACACCGTAGCTTGTTGAATTTTGCCGCCGTCTTCCAGCGTATCAATCTGCCATTGTGTTTCATATTCAATGGCTTGCTGCATAAATTTGAATGAATTCAAGTTTTTAATTTCGCGGCGTGTGCCTAATTTGTCTGACCCTTTTGGCCGTACAGACACGTTGACGTCACATCTAAAACTGCCTTCTTGCATATTGCCATCGCAGATATCAATCCATTGCACTAGCTCATGCAGTTTTTTAGCATACGCCACCGCTTCGGCGGCACTGCGCATATCGGGTTCGGTGACAATTTCCAGCAACGGCGTACCAGCACGGTTTAAATCGATACCGGACATGCCTTCAACCGCACCATGCACGGATTTACCTGCATCTTCTTCTAAATGGGCGCGAGTAATGTTAATGACTTTTTCGTACGCCGCCTGTTTACCTACCGCAGGCACTTGTATGGTCACCGCACCTTTGCCCACCACCGGTAATTCGTACTGGCTGATTTGATAACCTTTGGGCAAATCTGGGTAAAAATAATTTTTACGCGCAAACACACTTCTAGGCGCAATTTCGGCATTAATCGCCAAGCCAAATTTAATGGCACATTCAACGGCTTGTTTGTTTAATACCGGCAGCACGCCTGGCAAGGCAATGCTCACTTCACAGGCCTGAGTGTTAGGCTCTGCGCCATACGTGGTGGACGCGCCGCTGAAAATCTTGGTGTTTGTTTTTAATTGCGTGTGGGTTTCTAAGCCAATCACTACTTCCCATTCCATCTTAAATACCTTCTGGCATAGCGAGATGCCAATCCGTCACTTGTTGATAAGCATGCGCCACGTCCAGCATGCGCGCTTCGTCAAAATAATTGCCCATAATTTGTAAGCCCACAGGTAAACCATTGCTAAACCCTGCCGGAATACTCATACCGGGTAAACCGGCCAAGTTGGTAGCGATGGTATACACGTCTTGTAGATACATGGCGACCGGGTCATCTGCTTTTTCACCCGCTTTAAACGCAGTGGAT
>DASWSZ010000196.1:0-4806 GCA_036402395.1 Methylophilus sp. | reverse complement strand
TGGCGGTCTAACGCCATCATGGAAATTTCTATCCATGAGGTACGATTGCCTGTTTCTATCGGTACCGTCATGCTGACCGAGTGATTGGTGGCGAACAAGTTCATAATCATGCCATTGAGCAGGTCTGCATGCTGCGGCAGCAGTTGCGTCAAAGTGGGTGCGTTGTGCACCTGTAATGCTTGGCTATAGATGCCTAGCATATTAAGCAATGCTGGATTCCAGGAAATAAGGCGCTGATGGTCATCCATCAAGAAAATACCGGTTTGAGATTTATCAAAAATCATGCGCAAGCGTTGTTCAGACAACTCTTTACTTAGACGCAAAGCTTTTTCTGTGCTTAATAATGATTTTAAGCGTTGAATTAAGGCGTTGATGTCACCCACCAAGCGGCCAATTTCGTCGTGATGGGTATTTTTTGGCGAAGACAGCAGGTGCTCTTTAGAGAGGTCCAGCGCATGCATATCATCAGAGATGCGCTTAATGGGGTGGATCACGCTGAGATTAATGACTTGGATCAATATCCAAGTAATGCTGAACACCACGCAGAACAACGAGACCGTGACTAACACCGAATAAGAAGCCGCCTCTTTTTTTACTTCTGACGGCTTGAGCCAGACTTCCAGTATGCCGACAATTTCTGCCGCATTGAACGGTGAATACAATTCACGTTGATAAGCCACCACATTACTCGCTAAGGCCTTTCCAGGTAGCGCGGTTAACACCAGCGATTTTTTACTGGGTAAGACGCTGCTGATTCTGACATTACTGACGATGTTGTTGGTGAGCAAGCCATGCGCCACCTCTTTGGCCAGCTCGGCATCACTGGTAAATGCAGCAATCGCTGCCGTATTTTCTACAGTCGTTGCCAGTTGTGTGATGCGCTCATTAAGCACTTGCGTTTGGTAGCCACGGATTAAATAAATAGCGACGCTTGAAATCAAGATGGAAATCAGTGCCGAGGCCAATAGTATTTTGAGTGTGGTCTTGACCACTAGGCTGCTGGAAATGCTGTGATGAAGAGTTGCCATAGTGTGCTATTGATTGCCTATATTGGGCCCTTAAAACAAAAAGTCTATGGTGGCGCTCATCAGCGTCATGTCTTTGTCTTGCCTGGTTGGATCGGTGCTAATGATAGTAGGCGATTTGTCGGCGCGGGTTTTATCCACTTGAAACTTGAAGGCGGCATGGTCGTTGATTTCATAACGCAATCCCACGCTAAACGTCGATTGATCTACCGCCAAAGCATTGGCGGCCTGATTGTAAGCCGCTTGCAATGGTCTTAGCGCAGGAATAGGCGGCAATACCAGTGCATCATCTTGTTGTTTGGTTTTACCATACGCCATCATCACATAAGGCGTAAAGTTACCATGCCTATAAGCCACCATGCCCTTGATAATTTTACCTTCCGTCTTGGGAAAGCCGTTGTTCTTATATTTTGACAATATGCCTTGAAACTTCCATGCGTCCAGCTCATATTCAGCCGCTAATCCATAGATAGGGACATCAATAGTATGCGCCTCTTCAATTTGCGCCACCACAGCCTGGGCTTGCGGGAAGGGTAGGGTGGCCAAGCCTTGCGCCAATGGGTCAAAGGTATGCACATTTTTAAAGTCTAACTTCTCAACAAAAGCGCGTACTTCCAAGCTGTCTTTTTGCCAAGACAGCATGGCTGCAGTGACTTTAGCATCTTTCACTCTGTCGCTGCGGCCATCTGGGCTAGCGCCTTGTAGGTAGCGATTACCAACGATATCACCATGCGCCAAATATAGACGGCCTATGCCTGAGGCAAGCGGCAGGCGATAATCAAAATCAACACCTTGATAGCGATCATAGGAAGAAAATACGCCATAAATTTCTGGTGAAGGGCGTATATAAGTATAAGCATAGCTGGCGTAGCGAGAGGCCGAGCCAAAATTAGAATCCTGCGTCATTTGCCCAACACGTACACTTAAAGAAGGGGTGGGCGAGTATTTAATGAACGCTGATACCACCGCAGGTTTCCAATTGCCGTAGGCGTTATTACGGCTGACCATTTGTAACGAGCTCGACAAATTATCATTGAATCTCACATCCACTTGGCCACCAAGGATGGAGTCACTGGCAAAATCTAGCTTATGCGCTTCCACTGAATCTTTTTGCTCCAGATTACGGCGATAACCCAAACCCTCTTCGGTATGGTAGCTAGCGCCTATACTGCCAAAGCCATGTAAAGTGACATGCTCTTCAAACCAGCTAGGACTGTCTTCTTCCGCCATTGCAACAGGCGGCAAGCTGAGTACGGCGATGTATGCGACGCTAGCTTTGATCATGCTAGTCTTGCAATACGCGATTAGCTTAGGGTTAGATAAATGCATCATTATTTATCCCTCAAAACAAACAGCACTTTAACTTTAGCATCCGCTTTACGCATATCCACATAGCTAATGGCCTGCGGATCATTTAATACACGGTCAATCACGGCATCGCTATCTTGTACGTTTTCCGGCGGCAGCGTGTGTCCGGCAAAAATTAGCCTAGCCCAGTAGGCTTTAATTTCAGCGTTGGATTTATTCACCAGTGATAGATAAAACTTGGATTTGATTGCGGCGTTATCGATGGGCTTAGCCAGTTTGCCATCAGCAAATTGGCGGTAGCGTCCCATGAAAATATTGACGGCATCTTCTTGCGAGATTTCATTGACGCTATTATTGGGATGAGCAATGATGCCTATCTCTTGGGCAACGGAGACATTTCCAGACAAGCATATCAATAGTAGGCATAGGCATGCCAGCGTAGGGTTTGATTTCGCTCTTGTTGAAAAGTAATCAAAGCACATAAATAAATGTATAAAATTCAGTAGTAGCCCGCAACATACCTAACTTGCTTGCGGTAAATTTAAGTAGATAATTGTTAGTGTGGCTAAATTTCCTATTGTGGCCAGTCAGACGCTATTGCGTTAGGGCTAAATGGCGCTAAGTTAAGCTACTGCCCTAAACTACACTTCTGGCTCACTCGACATAGGCACATGTTAACCTCAACGCTGGTCACTTAAAGCGAAGAATAGCGCTACTTAAGTTAAAGTTACGGCTAATTTATACAAAAGTTCAGATTATTTTGAAAAAATAGCCACACCATCCACCATAATTTTCGTGTTAGGCCAACATGCAAAGCCTAAGCCTAATTGTGGTGATGTCCTCGCTTTAGCTAGCCTTAATCCTATGCAGTCGTTCAACTTTGTCGTGCCCTGATTTATACTGTGCCATCGTCTTGTCCATTCAAGTCTTATACATTCAATTAGCGTATGCAAATGACAAAAAAAATCATGTGGGGACTGTTAGCCATCGTGGGTGCGTATGCGCTCAGTGTCATCGCGTTGCAGCGCGGCGAAACCATTAATGCGCTGTGGTTGATTACCGCCGCCTTGTGTATTTATGCCATCGCTTACCGCTTTTATGCAGCGTGGATTGCCGCTAAAGTATTGGTCATAGACGAAACCCGCGCTACCCCGGCCGAACGGCTGGATAATGGGCGCGACTTTATACCGACTAATAAGTGGATAGTGTTTGGACACCATTTTGCCGCCATTGCCGGCCCCGGGCCACTGGTTGGGCCTACTTTAGCGGCGCAGTTTGGCTATTTGCCAGGCACCTTGTGGATATTAGTGGGTGCCGTTATTGGCGGTGCGGTGCAGGACATGGTGATTCTGTTTTATTCCATGCGCCGCAATGGTCGCAGCCTAGGGCAGATGGCGCGGGATGAAATTGGTGTCATTGGCGGTACGGCGGCGCTGGTGGGTACGTTTTTAATCATGATTATCTTGATTGCGGTGCTGGGTTTGGTGGTGGTCAACGCTATGAAACATAGCCCGTGGGCCACTTCAACCGTAGCCGCCACTATTCCTATTGCCATGATCGTCGGCATCTATATGCGTAATATCCGCCCGGGTCGCGTACTAGAAGCGTCGGCGATTGGTGTTGCGCTATTACTTTTTTCGGTGTTGGCGGGTGGCTGGGTAGACCACAATGAAACGCTACGCGTGTGGTTTGACCATGATGGTTTGCCGCTGGCCTATGCCATTATCGTTTACGGTTTTGCCGCTGCGGTATTGCCAGTGTGGCTGTTGTTAGCGCCACGCGATTATTTGTCTACCTTTATGAAGTTAGGCACGGTATTACTACTTGCAGTGGCGATTATTATTTTGCGCCCTGAAATCCATATGCCAGCTGTTACCCAATTTACCGATGGTTCCGGCCCTATTTTTGGCGGCAAACTATTTCCATTTGTGTTTATCACCATTGCGTGCGGCGCTATTTCTGGCTTCCATGCCTTGATTGCTTCGGGCACCACGCCCAAGCTGCTGATCAATGAGCGAGATATCCGCATGATAGGCTATGGCGGCATGTTACTAGAAAGCTTCGTTGCCATTATGGCCATGATCGCCGCCACTGTGTTAGAGCCAGGTGTGTTTTTTGCGATCAATAGCCCAGCCGGTGTGGTCGGCAAAGAGGCGATAGACGCGGTGGCCAAAATCAATAGTTGGGGCTTTGCAGTCACGGTAGAACAAATGAATCAGCTGGCCAAAGACATGGGCGAATCCAGCTTGTTTGCGCGTACCGGTGGCGCACCTAGCTTGGCAGTGGGCATGGCCAGCATTTTTGGCAACGCTTTTGGAAAGCACTTGCTAGCGCTGTGGTACCACTTTGCCATTATGTTTGAGGCGATATTTATCCTCACCACCTTAGACGCCGGTACGCGCGTTGGCCGCTTTATGTTACAGGATATGTTGGGCAACTTTAACAAAAAGCTAGGTGAAACGTCTTATATGCC
>DASWSZ010000195.1:0-18423 GCA_036402395.1 Methylophilus sp. | reverse complement strand
TCACGGTCATGCGCTTGTGTGTTGCGTCCAACACCAGTTCACCGGTGTCACTCTCAAACACTTGTGTGTCCATATTGCTTTGATTCGCTGGCTTAAGCCATCCAGCATGGCGTAAATCCTGCAAGCGTGCGGCCCACCGCGCATCAGCCATCACGCTCAACTTACTGGCTTGGTAGGCGACCTTCTGTACATACTTTTTGATTAACGCATCTACCTTGACACCTACATTACTGGTCACAGGTAAAGAGACTAAAGACCCTTGTTGATTAATCTTTAGCCCAGGGTGCGCCCAGCTTACTTGACCATCGTATTTAATTGCGGGCACACGCTTAATGCTGTTACCTTGCCAATCTAGCGCAACGCCCGTCACCAAGCTGAGCTTACTAATGTCTGAAGGTGTGCTGCCCAAGTGTGCGCTGTTGGTAAAGGCATCGTCATGATTAAACTGTATGCCTAGCGTGTGTTGCGCAGCCGCCACATCGCCACGCAAATACAGCAAGGCGGCCAAGGTTTCTGTGACGCGGGCTATTGGGTCTGTGCCTACGGCAAACGGGTGAATGATAGGTTTTCGGCCCAAGGTAGGCGCATAGCTTAAATCGACAGCGCCAGAATGTTGGCAAATGGCATCCCAGCCGTGAAAAGCGGCATAAGCTGGCAATGCTAAACTACTTTCACGCCGATACGGATTCCAAAACACTTGTCCATGTTCAGTCACGCTGAAGGGTTTGCCTATGTGTTTGGCAACACTTAACTCGCGAATATAGGCTGCGCTGTTATGCAACATGCTGTCCTGACGCACCTGCATTTCGTTGTTGCGAGTCGTTTCCGGGTGTGCAAAGTAATGGTGCATATCTACCCACGGCAGCTTGCCACGGCTAGCGTGCGCGGCAGGGGCTTGCCATAAATTGTAGGCAGTGACTAGCCCTTGATACCCTAAGCTTCTTAAATAGGCGGTCATCCATTGCGCCGTATTTTGCTCGGTTTCAAAGAAAAATTGCTGGGTATCGGCCATGCGCTTAGAGGTCCACGCATCCGGCGCAGGAAAACCAATGCTGCGATGCACTAACGATTCGGTGGGTTTTAATTCATTGCCCCATGCCGTTTTTAACGCCTGTTGCTGGCCATACTTAGCGGTGAGCCACGCCGAAAACGCTGGTTTTAACTGGGCAGACACACCGTTGCGCTGCGTAAAAGCCAAGTTGTTTTCATTGGCCAACACAATCCCAGCAACTGTCGGGTCTTTGAGCGTGGTCATGCCGGTATAAGGATTAACGCTGCCGTACATGGTGGCCATCAATTTTTTCCAATGGGCTTGCTTGTCAGCGTCAAAATGCACCCCAGCCAAGAGCTTTTTTTGGCCTATCCAACGCGATGGCACATTGCCATAGCCACCATTGTCATTACTTAAGCCGTTTAAAATGAGGTAGATACCCTTTTTTTTAAGTGCGGCTACCAGATAATAAAATCTATCCAATTGCGCTGGGTTGTAATCAAAATCATGCTGGCGGTCTTGCATGAGCATGGTTTCCAAAAAGTCCAACCGCACCATGTTATAACCATGCATTTTGTATTGTTGAATATAGGCATCTATCAATGCGTGGTCGGGTAAGCTGCCTAAACTGACACCGAAACCTAACGAGCCCACCAAAAACTTTATGGGTTTATCTGGCGCGTTGGCTAAGCTTAAATGGCCTTGGGCGTTGGCGATGACGCGCTGCTGTATCGGCGAATCAGGTGCGGAAAACTGTGAGAAATCCAGTATGCTGTCTGGCGCAATTGTTAGCGATACGTCTTGCACGGCCACCCAGCGCTCATCTGCAAGCGCCGGTAATACGCTAGCACATAGCAACCACCCTACAAAAAGTAGCCTAGATAACTGCTTAAGCACGCTTGAAGCCACTGGCAAAATAATCCACACAATAAATCAGCACACCAGGAATCGTGGCCAATACAATTAAGTAAAAAGCGCCCATATGGCGGTACTTGTGCAAGGCCATAAATCGCCAATCGTCGGCATGTAAACTGTAGCGCACATACAATAATGCCCACTTAACAAAGGTGGCGGGATCATGCGCAAAATAACGGAAATCGCGGTTTAACAGTTCTAAAAAGTATTCTTTAACGCGGGCTTTTTTGCGCGGATTGGCTTTAGTGATTTGATTACCAGAATCTTGATAAAAAATCCGCAGTGGTTCATTAATGCAGCGAACTTTATAATCAATGGCAATCGCATCCCACACGATATTTTCTGGTACAAATTTAACGCTGGGATCATGTGGAAACGGAAACTGCTTGAGTACTTCGGTACGATGAAAGCCCCAACATTCGCCCCGCTTTTTATGGATATAGCGCAAATCTAGCGCATTGGTATCGAGTGGGCTTTGACTAAACTGATCGCCGCAAATTTCACCATTTTCAAACTGGCATAGTGTGACGATGCCGGTAAAACCATCGCGTGTTTGTGCTGGAATTTGTAACCACCAGTGGAGCATGCTGGCTAAGGCCTGCGGCAAAAATGCATCATCAGAATCAATTGGCAAAAATAAGGTACCGCGCGCGTTGTTGACGCCGCGATTAAAGGCAATATGTTTGCCGTAATTGGGCTGCTTGAGATAAATAATTGGAAAATCGGCTTGCGTTTGCCAATGCATAATAAGCCGCTCTGTGCCATCGGTGGAGCCGTCATCCACAATCAGCCACTCAAAATCACGCAAGGTTTGTGCTTGAAGACTATCGTAGACACGATGCAAGGTATGCGCGCGATTATACGTCGGCGTAAATACAGTAAAAGTAGGCGAGGTTTTGCTTGGGTGCAACATAGACAGCGAGAAACTTCTTTTGTAAACAATGCATTAATCAATATGAGTAAGTTAGCAAATGATTATGACAATATGAAGATAATGGGCTCTAGAGATAGAAATTGTGCTGACTGGCGGCACCCAGTATGGCCTTGCTTTGTACTTAACTAGCTTTTTATTTAGCTAGCCTAATGCTCAAGCAGTTGCTGATACTTGTCTGCTAACTGCTGCGCAATCTGCTGGTAACTACGCTGTTGTGCGATATAGGCTTTTCCAAGCTGTCCCATTTGAACACGCTGCTGTGGATGATTTAGCAAGCTAATCACAGTCTCTGCAAACGCTGGTGCGGTTAAGGCCACACATACACCAGCGCCACTGGCTTGTATCACTTGTTGCTGATCTGGATTGTCATTGACCACCACCGGCAAGCCCAGCGCCATATACTCCACCGCCTTGGTGGGTGACGCCATATCTAATAAAGTATCGCGAGGAAAAGGCGACAAGCCTACTTCAGCCGCCACTACATAACGCCAAGCCTCATGCATAGGTAGCCAGTGTGTCCACACAATATGCTCGGCCACGCCCAATGCTTGCGCTTGATCTTGCAGCCAAGCTTTGTGTGCTGCGTCTTCGGTATCGCCCGCCAATATCAATAGTGCGTTAGGGATCTGCACTTGTACCTGCGCTAACATACTAAACAACAATTCAATGTGCCGCGTGCGGTCTAAAGTACCTAAATAAATCATCACGCGCTTACCAATGAGTCGAACATCATCCGTTGGCAGGGGCGCGATTGTTATCGCTTCCATGTCCACACCCATGGGTACGGCTGTCATTTTATTGAGTTGCACTCCCTTATTAGCCAACGCGTCTAGCATATTGTTAGATTGCACAAATACATGGTCTGCGGATGGCAGAATAAAGCGGTACAACAGCAACTGCCCCACTTTGCCTTGCAGCAACGGAAACCAATAACGCACGCCGGCGCGCCAACCTCTGGCTTTAGCACGGGCAATTTGGCCTTCGGATTGCGGATACGATAGCCAATAAAAAAACGGCTTGCGCTTGAGCTTGCACAGTACTAGCGCCACCAAGGCAATCAAAGTCATGTCGCGCACTTGGATGGCGTCATAATAAGGATAATTCGCAGTCAACAGGCCACGACATTGATGCAAAAACTTAACAAAATATTGCAAGGCACGCTGCTTAGGCACTTGGCACAACTGCGCGTTGCCTGCTGGCCATGGCGAGTGTTCAGTTTTATCTAGCGCGTGTTCAGTAAGCAAATCCGAGCTGATGCCATGCCTAGGTAGGTATTTACCAAATAATACGGTGAGGTCTGCTCTGAAGGTAGGCCATTGTTCGGCCGTCAGGTACAACAAGCGCATTAGCCTTGACCTTGCACACCAGACGTGGTCTCTGCGCGTTGCTCCTGAAACATAAACGCCGCATAGCCCAACATTAAGGCGATGATAATTTCATGCACAATTAGATTGACCTGACTATCGGAATACATCAGAAACACCATGGTCATTGCCAATCCAGCCTTTATGGCCAAGCAATCGGCTTTTACTAGTGCACTGGTGCTACGTTTAGCCATACGTCCTACTTGCAACCAGGCTGCCACAAACATACTCAAATATAAGCTTAGCCCTACTAGTCCTAAATCCCACAACATAGTAGACACCGCAGTTAAATTAATCCCATGTGTTTGATAAAGCTGTGCAACGTGCCCGGCATCAAAACCAGCGCCATACGAGCTGCCCAAACCATGCCCAAATAACAGCGCGACTGGATCAAACCAACCATGTAAACCAGCCCAAAAAGTAAGCGCGGTGGTACGATTAAGTAGCAACTTACCGTCGCCTACGTCTTGCACGTTATAACGCCACATGCCCGTCAATGCCTCTGCAAAGGTACTCTCTAACATTAAGTAAATATAGACATAAGCCAACACACAAGTTAGGCCAAATAAAGCCAGCAGTATGGGCATAAATTTGGCTGGCTCACGTTGAATGTCTTTGGCTAGCAAGATAAGTGATACCAGCGGTAGCAGCACAATCACCACTTTACTTTCACCTAGCGCAAGCGGCAGTAACAATAATAGACTTAGCCACAGCATGCTGCTGGTGGCGATAAGCTTTTCTTTCCAGCGCGCTACTACAAATGCAAACGCCGTTAGCACAAATACCACCATAATGGCGTTGGGGCTACCGCCTTGTAAATTGGCGCCCATGGTACCCGCCACCACATCAGTAGCCTCCCCCCCTGCCAATGCAATACCACCACGCAAAGGCACCAATACAAACCGTTCAAACAAAGCAAATGGCAGTTGCAGCAGCGCTATGACAAATACCAGCTTTAACCAGTAGTTAAAGTCTTTTCTGCTAAACGCCAGTGTTGCCAATGCCAGCATTAAACCAAAGGCCTGAAAATAGCGCTTAAAGCCGCCCATTAATTCACCGACAGAATGCAACTGTAGTGCGGTCGTGATGACCGCAAACATGGCAAAAATAATCGCCAGCCAAATAAATAGCGGCGTTTCTTTTTTATGTTGCGGATTGAGGCTAAATAAATTGAATATGCCCGGTAACCAAAGCAAAAGCGCCAGCATGGAGATGGCCCATAACATTCTGGAAAAGCCGTGCCCTAACATGTCTAGTAAAGCGGGGCTGCCTAAGCCCAATACTATCACTAGCCAAATGGTCACCTTAGGCGTGGCTAATAAAAATACCCCTAGCACCATGCCCACCGCCAAGCCAATAAAGATAGGATTGTGGGTAATTGCAATTAAACCAAATACAATGGCGAGCAAACTGGCCAGCGTCACAAAAGCCGCTTTAAACCACAGGGTTTGTGTGGTGTCAGCCAGCTTCATGCATGCACCTTTCTTATCGTATTTAAAAAAACACTTTCTAATGTGCGCCACAAATAGGGCTCACCCGTATGTCGTGCTTGCACTTTCATGGCAGGTAATTGTGCAATGCGATGGCATAGATGCGTAATAGCTTGCGCTAACGACTCCGCGTTATAATCAAAAATTAAACCATTCTCGCCATGGCTAATATAGCGGGTATGTGTACGAATGTTGCTGGCTAGCACAGGTAGGCCTGCCACCAAATATTCAAATAACTTGGTGGGTGGGTTAAATAATGTCCAAGGGCTGGCTTGCCAGAGGCAAATCGCGGCATCGGCTTGCGCCAGATAATGTGGAATTTCATTGCCTGCCACGCGCCCGACCACCTCGACAAAGCCTTGTAAATGCATAGTCTGTATGGCTTGTTGACAATACAGCAACTCAGCTTCACTAGCACCGACGATGCACAAATGCACAGGTAATTGTGCATCTGCCACTCTTTTCATGGCCTGCAACATCACATCGCGCCCGCGCGCCTCACTCACTGTGCCGGTATACACCAAGCGAATCACATTGCTATTGATTTGCACAGGGTTGTTGATTAAAAACTGATCAGCAACGCCCATATAACATAAGGAGATATTATTGGGCGCGACGCCATGGTGTAGCAAATCGTCGGCATGCGCTTCGCCTATTGGCATTACCACACTGGCACGTTGAGCCCCTAAAAAAATAAGCTTATGCAGCCACTTTGTCAGGCCATTTTTAAATGCCGATTGCTGGGCTGACACCTGCATTAAATTGCTGGGATGCTCGTTCCAATACACACACGTGGGAATATGGCTTGTAAGCAAGGTAATGGGCGCAGTGGCAGAATGCAGCAACACCAGCACTGCTGGCTTGTGCTTTCTAGCCAATCGCGCACATTTGATTAAATAGGTGAACCAACCCAGCTTGCCACCGCGGTGCGAAATCACATGGTGTTGCGCTGCAATAGACTGAAATTCTGGCTGGTTCAAAGCGTGCTGGCTCACCACAATTAACTGATAGACCTTTGCTAACGCTGCAATGCGATAGGCAAAATCTAAGTAACCGGGCTGGTGGGCATCAAAACAAGTGATTACCACGCATTTAGGTTGAGGGTTAATTGGCTGATTGTTCATGGTAGGCAAGCTCAGCCAACTCATGGCTGACTTGATTAAGCTGAAGCGGATTGGTTAAATGTCTGGAAAACAGGTTATTGCATGTCCACGTGGCAAAAAAATGCTTAAGCTTGCCATAGTTGTTGTCCACAATCACATGTGGCTTACCCAATAAGATAGACAAGATATGTACATGCAGCCTATCTGTAATAATCAACTTGCCTTGCGTTAGCAACTGTATGCCCCGTTGCAATCTTAATTCGGACAGCATATTCCATAGCACTAACAAGGCTGTATTGTTAGGGTCTAGCTTAGCTCTAAGCCATACTGTGTGCATTTCAACTCGATGTAGCAAGCGCTCTAACAAAGAGGCATCTAACCAATCCACCACGCGATAGCGCAGATGAGACGCGAAACAATATGTGCCATTACCCAATGTTGCTGAGGCCTCGTGGTCAGTGCGCGCGACGACTAGACGATCGACAGCGGCACGGTTCCAACTATGAATAGCACCAATAAAAAATGCCATGTCTGGACATAGTTTAGTTGTGCAGCCAAAGTGTTGAAGTGCAAAGGCCTCACAGCTAGCACTCCTCACTAATAACGTGTAGGCGCCATGCTGGCTAATGGCGGCATTCATTTCCTCAATTTTAACGGGGTCGTCAAAATGGATGGTTTGGGGCAACTGTATGATAGGCGTGTTGGCTAAATCGCGCAGTACGTTTAATCTAAAGGTTTGAATCTCTTGCCACACCGTGCCAAAGTTACCGCCACCGTGCATTAACACCATGCTTTTGCGATTAATTAACGCTTTAATCTTGGCTAAATCATAGTTGCGCGTATCGCAAACATACACAATTTTGAGCTTACGACTTTTTAAATAAGCCATTTCGCCCAGCCAAATCAAGCTATCGCCGACATTGGTGGTGTTGGGATAATCCAACAATATAATTTCAGCGTCGTCCGGAATTAAACGATCTAACACAGCCCGCGCTTGGGCTTGCATATTCATTATAAAGGTGTTACTTGCTTGCCTAACCATTGTGTTTGACGTCATATGCTAATTCTTTTTCATCATCGATTTAAAAAAGTCTAACTCTTCTGCGCGTATGACTTTAAACAGCGCCAGCGCCAGCAAATATGCCATAGCAATGACACCTAAGCTCACGGCGGCGGAAACTGTTGCATTTGTAATCGTAGTAATTATCTCTTGACTGACCACAAACGCCAGCAAATAGGCCAGCACACCAGCCACTGCCACATTAGCCACCATAGGCCAAGGCACACCATACGCAAGACCACTATTGTTCAGTTTGCGTATGATGGCAATATTACAAATCAGTGAAAAAACCAGCGGACCACACAGCAATAATGGTTTGGCTATCAGTGGCACTGTTGCCCAATAAAACAGCATGCCAGCCAGCGCAACGGCACCGGCTTGTATCAACACATGACTTTTGCCGACCGAGTTAAGCAAGAGTTGCAGCAACACAATATGGCTGCCAATGGTGAGTTGCACCATCACCAATAGCAATATCCATAACTCTTGTTGAAATTTTCCAGCGGTCATCACGCCTATCACTTGCGTACCGGCCACGGCAATCCAAGCAATGGCGGGAATCAATAGCAATAAATTAGATTTATACAACCACTGGCAATACCGCGTGAGCTTGGTAAAGTCTTGATGTTTAAGGTATTGCGCCACCAAGACTGGCTCAATCAAGTTGTAGAAAAAATGGAGCGGGATATATTGTCTGGCTTTTTCGGCAATGCTAATAAAAAAACCATAGGCCGCCACCGTTTCCGTAGGCAAGAAAATAGCCGCAATCATTTTCATAAAATAGCCTTGTGGCGGCGCAGCAAGCAAGGTAAATCCATAGTTGTTGAGTGACATCGCCATGATGGCGCGCCAACTAGGGGCTGGCGTAGGCAGATGAGGCGCTAAGCTATTTTGCGCCATGTGTTGCGCGTTTAAATCTTTATTTAGTGCGGCCAAGTAGTTGTAAAGCATGACCACAAAAGCAAGCACACCTAGCATTTCTGGTAACGCCATCATCCATAGCGCTTCTTCTAAACTCAGGCCATGGTCAGCCAATATTGCCCAATACAACATGAGTAAACGGCCAGCCCACTGGATGACTAAAATACCGGTAAGTGATTTTTGTTGCAGCAAGGCTTGTAAAATGCAGGAAAAATGCTGAAACAGCGCCTCGGCCAATACAAAGCACGCAAGCGCTAGCGGAAAATTGGGCAATTGCACATCGTTAAACACACTTAGCAACGGCTGCCAAAACAAATACAAGCCAGCCACCACCACCAACGAGGCACACAAGCGAATAAAGCTTAATTGCAAAATAAACCTGCCTAAAGCCTGCGGCTGTGCGCTCAACCGCAGTTCGGGCACATAGCGTGAGATTGCACGCTCCAAACCTAGGCTAGCCAATATGCCGCCAAATGCAATCACGCCCGTAAGTGCTGTAAAGCCGGCGTACTGTTGTATGTCCATAAAGCGTGCCATTAAAATGACGGTGACGAATCCAGCTACGCCGGCCAGACCTCGACCTAATAAAAAATGCAACAGGCCTTGCTTAACGGTAGCTTTGGCGTAAGGCGAGTGCAGCATTAGTCACCAGCACTCATGACAGGCGGATGACCAATCAGATGCGCACGATTGGCTGGACTTAAGCTAGCCAACAGATCTAAGGCAAAGCGCGCCTGAGATTGTTGCGCTGCTTGAATATCGGTGGTTTCTAGGCTGCTGCTTAAGCTGGAAATTCGCACCAGCAAGCCATCAGGAATTTCCCCACTCAGGCCATAGTTAATTCTGAGCGCTTTGGTTTGCCAGCCTGGGTACGCCAACTTGTCGCCAGTTCTTAACCAATAAGTAATCGGCTCTATGCGGTTTTGTTTACTGGCTATCACGCGGGTAATTGGGATAGCGCCATAATGAGTCGCCAGTTGCTGCTTAGTCACTAGGCCAATATTAAAACCTTGCCCGCCATAGCAACCCTCTGGTAAATGCACGCCCACGCTGTCACTTTGGTCTTCGCCATAAGCAAGCGATAACATGATGATATCGCCCTGCGCGTTTTTATAGGTGCGTGACAAGGTTTGGGCGTAGACTTTATCCACTGCAGACTTCAACTCAGGGTTGACCAACTGCGCTGTCATGTCTGCCACCTGCCAATCGTTAAATTGGGTCGGGATAAGTTGTTCCAGCTGTATTTTTTGTGCTTGGCTGACCATTTTATGTTGCGGCCGCAAGTTCATGCTCATGACAGAGCTCGCCAGCATCAACAACAGCAAGCCATAACTTAAACGCTTGCCCATTTAAGTGTGCCCCTTGGCTTTAACCACATATTGCAAGGCAGAATCCACACTGATAATAAATAGCAGCGCAATCATAAACAAAAACATGCCGGCAAAGCCGTGCACAAAGCCTTGCCCCACTTCATCACCAAAATAATAGGTAATCAGCGTGAGTGCGATGACGCGGATGACATTGGCCGTAAACGAGATAGGCACAATTAATATGGCGAGGCTAATATTACGCAACATGGAATCGTGCTTAACTAAGTTTAAATACAACAAGCCTAGTGCCTCTAAAGAAATTAAAGTATGCATGCCGGCGCAAGCATCGGCCACCAGCAGTTGGTATTGGCCTATTTGCAGTACCACGCCAGAGCGTGCAATCGGATAATCAAACCAAAATAAAATGGTTTCGGTGACATACGACACCGCCATTTTCATGGGCATGGTGATGCTAGCGAGTGGTAGCGGTAACATAAACAGGATAAAAAATAGCGGAAACCACATGGCTTTAACCGCCTGCTTACCGCGCATTAACCACACAATCCCTGCAAGTACCGGAATTTGTGAGCCGATGTCCAACATTAAGATATCTTGCGAACGCCCCAGTACGTAACACAACAGACCGACCAATAGCAGACCCCAAGCAATTGGACTACTGACATTAGGCGCCTCAGCATGACTCAGTACCGCACGCTTTTGCCACATTAAATAGGCCACCACCAGCAACACAATCGGGCCATGCGCTTGGTCGGATTCTTGCCACAAGGTCTGTGAAATGGCGTAATAGCTGGGCACATATAACAACAGCAAGCCAAGGACAATTGGCCACCATGCTGCAAGTGCGTGATGATGCTGGCGTACCCACCCATTGGCGTTACTCAGCACTTAAAAATCCTGTATTACAGTGCCAATGACGTGTGCACCGGTCATGTTCAGTTGTGTAATCAGAGTCTGTAGCGAGTTTGCCATGGTATGGTCTTGACGCGTCACTACAATAGCAGCTTTGGCTTTGGCCACCACCGTTAAATAATCCGCACCCATCGCCATAGGCGCACTTTCAATAATAATAATGTCATAGACATTTTCTAAATCAGCCAATAACTCGGTAAAACTGCTTTTACTGAGTAACTCTTGTGGATTAGGTACTGCCGTGCCAGCAGTCAGTATGGACAAATGCGGTAAAGATTCATGCCTTGCCAGTTGATAGTTACCTTGTCTATTAGCCAGAATATTAGCCAGCCCTACTCTGGTATCGATATTAAACAATGTGTGCTGACTGGGTTGACGCAAATTAGCATCAATCAATAAGGTTTTTTTGTTGAGTTGCGAAAACACAATGGCCAAGTTGGCCGCCACCCTATCTGCGCCATCGTTGGCTTCGGTAGAAGTTACCGCCAATGTTTTATGGCCGGCATCAAACCAACGTATCAGCAATTGGCCTCTTAAACTGCGCAGATGTTCTACTTGCTCACTAAACGGCTGGTGTGCGGCCACCAGTGCTGCGTTGAGATGGCTGCCTTCATCAAAATACGCATAATCAAATTGAGCTGACAATACTTTTTTCAAATCAGCTTCTTTAATCAGGCCTAATTGAATGGCCGCTTCACCAAACAATAGATGGCTCTCTTGTTGCAGCGTAAGAATGCGCTCAACATCCTCAGGCTTAAGTTTGGCATGCGTAATTAGCGCCTCACCCATTCTGGAATAAGATGGATACAACACTTCATCAGCCAAACTGGCTGTGCTAGCTACTGTGGGGGCATTCATGCTGGGGTCACTTTCATCTCTCACATGTTTTGCGCTATGCGCGCTTATCTGGGCTTAAGCGTGGGCATGCGCAAATTGCTTTTACCACTACTTAATTTTTGTATCAGCATTTGCAGCCAGTTCGCTTTAGCCTGCGCTTGTTGAGCACGTTCTGGCGTCAACGCTGCAAGCATGGGAAGCGCCACCAACTTGGCTAAATCCTCAGCAGACCGTACACGTCTATCTAACATCTCAGCCGCCACAGCAAACCCCACTGCCAACAAACCGCCTAACAATATCGACAATACAATGTTAATGGTGATTTTAGGGCTGGAATGCTTCATCGGCGGCACCGCAGGGTTGAGCACAGACACATCGGTTTGACCAGACTGGCTTTCGAGTGAAGTTTGGCCAAAGCGTAGTAAGGCATTGTCATAAATGCGTTGCGCGCTATCTACTTCACGCACCAATACCGCCATTTCATCTTGCTGATTTTTTAATTGTAAGATGCGTTGCTTTTGGGCTTCTAACGCTGCTTTAATTTCACCTTCACGCAATTGCGACACTTGCGCCACTTGGCCTACGCTGCCTCTGGTTTTGGCGGTTTCGGTTTGAATAGCACCGCGTAAATTGGCCACATCTTTCATCGCGGCTTGGTATTGTGGGTGATTGACGCCTAAGCGTTGCGAGGCCTCATTTAAGCGTGTTTCTGCCAATACCAATTGCGACTTCAAGCCTTGGATTAAGCCACTGGCAAGTACTTCAGGTGATTCAGAGGCACCACCGCGCTTAATCTGCGTTTGTCTAGAATTGCTATCGTACGTTTGCGCTTGCGCACTCACCAATTGGCTAGATAGCTCATCCAAACGCGCCATTTCAACATCCAAACGGCCTTCACTGGCAGTGATGCCATGCATGCGTTGAAACTCTGATAACTTCACTTGCGCGCTTTCCACACGTTCGCGCAAGCCTTTAATTTGATTATCAAAAAACAGCGCCGCTTGTTTGGCGGGCTCGACTTTTAGTTGCAAACTCGTATCAATGTACGCATTGGCAAAGGCATTAGCCAAAGCGGCAGAAAAGTCTGGATCTGGGCCTTGATAGCTTAATTCAATCACACTGCTTTCACGCGATGGCTTCACTTCTAGGTTTTCAAGAAACTGGTCTGCATAATAATCTCGAATATCGCCTTCGCCATCGGTGGCCTCCATAAAGCGTTCGCGCGCCGTTGGGTTATTGGCAACTTGTAAAGCGTCCACCACTTTAAGCGCCACATTACGGCTGGCAATAATATCAAGCTGGGTTGCAATATAGCCAGGCATAAGCGTAGCGGGCAGTGTTATGCCTGTCACTGGGTCTGCCCCTTTGGCGTTAATGACTAACGTAGTGCTGGCCGTGTAAGTTTTTGGCAGCAAAAAGCTTAATATGGTCGTTACCAACACAGTCAAACCAAACACCCAAAGCGCTATCCATTTACGTGCTACCAGCACTGAGATTAATTGTGAAAAAGTCATACTATTTGGCCTAAAGTGACTGAATTAAAATAAACTTTCGCCAACAAAAACAATATCATCGGCTTGCAATACATCGCCTGGTTTGGCGTCCAAGATCTGTAGCTTGCCATCCACCGTGCGCTTGACTTTAATGCCGCGCTCGGTACCACGTGCTGATAAACCGCCGCCGGTGGATAAAGCCTGTGCAACATTCATATTGCGCTCTAAGCGAAATGAACCTGGACGCTGCACTTCACCATAGATATAAAATACCGATACTCTGGGCACATAGATTGAATCACCATTGGCCAACTCAAAGTTGGCAGAAGTATCACCAGAGCGGTAAAGACTATCCACGTCAATTTCATGTTTACTGGCTTTGCCGTTGCGGTTGGTCATGACAATGACCTTGTCCGCACCTAATGCCGATACGCCACCGGCTTGCGCAATAAAATCTAATACCGTGCGCACACCACCAGACACCGAATATTTACCGGGGCGATTGACCTGACCAAGCACAGACACTTCACGCGAATTCACATAAACAATGTCATCACTGACTAGCCACGGATTGCTGGCAGTGTCGGCTTGCTGTATGAGTGCACGTATATCGATGTCTTGCTTAGTGGTTTTGCCGGCTTGCGTTCTAATCAAGGTCACAATGTCAGAACCATTGGCTGTGGCACCACCTGCTAGCGCCAGCACATCGGATAACTTGCTGGGTTTATCCAGCGCATATTTGCCCGGTTTAAACACATCGCCCAGTACCGATACAGCTTGGCTTTGGTATTGCATCACCACTACATTCACTTGCGCGTTTTTTAAATAGCCACGCTGCTCTAGTAAACTTGTAATTTTGGCTTCTGCCGCTTTGGGGCTGACTCCGCCCAATACTACTTCACCAATCAGCGGAAACGTAATACTGCCGTTGGCAGACAAACGCGCTTCGGTCAGCATATCTGCATTGCCATAGACATTAATTCTGACCAAATCGCCCGCGCCTAATAAGTACTCACGCGCATCAAGGCTTGCGGCACCTTGTGTAGCCACGTCTCTTGCTGGTTGCTCTGCAACGCCATAGCTGCTGAGTAAACACATAGCAAGCACCAAAAACACTTTCCACATAACGATGTAACCTTTTATCAAATAAGTTGGTAGAAACACACTCGCGCCTTAAATGCTGCCACTACATACCGGCTAAGCCTTTATCTAGCGTAGTTGCACTGCCAGCTGCTGGTTTGCTAGTGGTCATTGGGGATTGGCTGGACTGAGCTGGGTTGGTTTCTGAGGTGGTGGTGGTTGGTGTGGTAACATTTTTGGCAGCTGCAGTGCTTGATTGAGCATTTTTCATGTCGGCAAATGCCCCCACATACTCTATAGACGCCTTACTTTTTAAGGCATCCATTTCTGCTTTGATTAAGTTAGCTTTATTGAGATTGACAAAATATTGCTCAATAATCGGCTTGGCTTTTTCTTTGCTAATTGGCATGGCTTGCGACGCTGCAAGATGCACAATATTGATTGCCTTATCTGTTTTTACTAAAACTATTGCGCCATCGTTAAGCGGCTGTAACTGTTGTAAAAGATTGGCTGGTAATTGTTCTGCCGCACGCACATTGCTATTGGCGTTAAACGCATACTGATTGGCTTTTAACCAAGTGGCAATCTCGTTGATATTGGTAATGTCCTTGATATTAGACTCAATGGCTGCATGCTTATCTTGCGGCACCTCCACCACCAGTTCTTGCAAACGAAACACACGGCGCTTTTCAAATAACTCGGGGTGTCCTGTGTAAAAGCTGTCTATGTCTGTCGCCGTAGGCTTTTTGGCTTTAGCCGACGCTTGTTCTATATAGGCTTGCGCCAATATTTCACTTTTAGATGCTTCTAAAATTTGCAGCACGCGAGGGTCACGGTCTAATTTGGCCTCCAGCGCTTGTTGCTTTAATAGCTGCTGATCAACCAATTTAGTCAAAATTTGTTGCGACAATTGTTTACTTTTTTCAGCGTCTACTTGGCCAGCACGGCCTAATTGCAAATTCACTTGATGGATAGAAATTTCATCACCATTGACCTTAGCCACCACTTGCGTGTTGGCTTTGTTGCTATTGGCGGCACCATGCTCACCACAGGCAGACAGCAACACGCTCAAAACAACACTCGCAATTACATAGTTACGCTTAACCATCTTGTTTATCTCAATATTCAACTTAATTTAAATGCAGTTGATTAAAATCCAACTTAGCTACTAGTACTATAAGAACAAAATATGACTCTTATATGGCAAAAATAAGTAATATTTATGATGCGCAGTTAACAGCGCACTAAATAAGCCTGCAGCCCACATCTTATGCGGGTGGCAGCAGAATGCATCGGGCTTAAACCAGGAGCTGGTAATGCCAGCAGAATTGTCAGCATGTGGTCACTATTATCTTGTATCTTGCTATCACACTTCATGAGGCGCGTGGCCAACTGGAGCGCCTAGTGCCAAAGGCTCGCTTAGAAATTGTAACGGGCTAGCAGATTAAGCTGATTGTAGTGATAGCCTTGTATGCTGACATTGGCATCGCGCGATTCGGTTTGATACGACAGTTGCAACAGTGCTTTTTCTGTGGGGCTGTATGACAGCATCAAATTAGCACGCGCGGTTTCATCCTCACGCTCAGTAAAATTACTCAAACTGGCGGGCGCGCCTAAAAAATCACGCGCTACGTAAGACATGCCACCACTTAAGGCTAGCTTGCTGGTAACCGCCCAATTTGCATTCATACCCACCCCTTTGAATACTAAAAAGGTAGAAAGAAAATCATCTAAAGGTATCACTTCACGGTAAGCCGTCGCATTCAAACTAGTCTTGCCTGTCATGGCGTAATCCACAGTCCAGCGTTGGCTTAAGCCATCAAAATTGCGTTGTGGTGCATCATCACGCGATAAATCAATACGCGACACCTGACCTGAGATGCGGGTTTTAAGGGTAGGCAACCAAGCCACATTGACACCATATTGTCTTTGTCGACTAGATTGCCCAAACAACAGCTCTGCAACGCCGCTACGATTGGGAAATTTAACGTCCACAGCCCGATAAAATGTACTGACTTGTGTGCCTAGCGTATTTTGATAACGCACACCAGCTTCATACACGTCATCTTCGTTGTCTAGGTTTAAAAATCGCACATCATCATTGTCAAACTCACCAAACTCACGTGATGCATACAGTGTCCAGCTGGGTAGCAGATTCCAATTAATGCTGGCTTTTTGCCGCTTAAACGTGCGTAAATTTCTCACAATAATGTCATTGTCAGCAAAGCCAGCAATCGATTGACTTTGCGTACTAGCGAGTTCGCCATACACATCATTGCCTAATCGCCAATTCCAAGCTAATCGATACGATTTACCGGTATTGTCTAAAAAGCTATATTGATTGTACTGACTCTCGTTCACCCCAGCCGATACACTGAATAGTTGACGACTCACATTTAAGCGTGCATTCACGCCTGCATCTATTCGGCTAACGACATCTGCTAGGTCGGAAAGCCCTGCCGCTTGCGCTTCTGACGAACCTGCAAATCTAAACAAATTACTATCATAGGTGACGGCTGCACTAACGTAGGGGTCAACTTCTATCATGCCTTCTGCCCATACCATAGGTGAGCACAATAACAAGCAGTACAAGGGATTAAGCTTTATAACGCTACGCAGCATTACCAGTAATTCCATTGCCCAGTAAACACCACCCACGCACCCAATAAGGCATTGGTGACGGCATGTGCACAAATAGGCACCCATAAATTCTTATAGGTTTTATACAACTCGCCATAAACCAAGCCTGCCAGCAAACCCGCCAGCCATAAATGATGTTCGATGGCGAATAAACAGGCGCCACCAATGTAAGCGTAGCCAGAGATTTTTTCTGGAGAGATCAACAGAAAATTGGGGTTATCAAACCAGCGCGTGACGTAAGAGCGCCAAAATAACTCTTCCATCACCGGCACTATCAATACTGCACCCATCAAGCGTATGGATATCCAAAAGATAGCCGTAATTTCATCACCACCGCGATAAGGATTAAAACCAGTGGTATCGTTACCCACCAACCAGCTGGGGTAGGGAAAAATCCAGATGATAAACACGATGGTGCCAGCAATGGCTGCGTAAACAATATCAGACTTAGCTGGACTGTGAGTTAGCTCTATAAAGTCAGCCCAAAAGTAGAACAACAAAGCCAGTACCACCGTAATTCTAATCAGATAGGTCAACTTGATATCGACTTGCAGCCACGTGAACAACTGGCCTAAGCTGCTATCCAATGCCAACAACAGAATAAATGCGGCAAACGGTAACAATCTGGCAAACACTGCACGTTGGTTAATCATGTTTTACTCTCAGTAGAACATGCATAGTACGTAGGCATTGTGACGGTTTTATTGCTTTAGCATGACAACTCACTAGCGCGTTAACTAATCCGTTAAAAAGGCGATTTTTGCTGGGTCACGCGTGCTTCGTCTAACTTATCTTGCTGCGCTTGCAAGATATTTTCTAATTCCACACGTTTTAATTGAAAAAACTTTTCCTTACGCATCACCGCTTCGTACAAGCTGGGGTCGTCATATAAGCGCACCAGCTCTTTGCCATAGGCATACAACTGTGCGTTTTTTGCCTCACAACTATTGAGCGTTTTTGTTGTTTCAGACATATTGCTGGCTAAAGTTTTGCGTTGACTATCATTAAAAGCCAAATCGTCTACGGCTTTTTTATGCAGTGCTGTTAAATCGGCTAATTGGCTTTGTGTAGTGCTGAGCGTGGCCTGAGTAGTGCTTAAAGTATCACTTAGCAGCGTTTTTTCATCCGTGGTCCTTTTGAGCGTGGCAGCTAAGTTGCGTGCTTTTGCTTCAGACGCGTTGAAACTTTCATCTAAGGCCGCCAGCGCTGCAGTTTTATCCGTGAGTTGCGCAGCCAATGCTGCTTTTTCAGCGTCAAATTGTGCTTGCAAAGCGGCTTTTTCTGCTTGCATGTCTTGCTTCATTTTTTGTATCATCAAGGCTGCTTTTCTGGCCGCTTTGTCTTTTTTTTCAGCA
>DASWSZ010000194.1:0-2953 GCA_036402395.1 Methylophilus sp. | reverse complement strand
AGCCTAGCATAGACTATGTAGTCACTAAAATTCCACGCTTTGCGTTTGAGAAATTTCCTCAGGCAGATTCCCGTTTAACCACGCAAATGAAATCAGTTGGTGAAGTGATGGCGATAGGCCGCAGCTTCCAAGAGTCATTCCAAAAAGCCTTGCGCGGTTTGGAAGTGGGCGTTGATGGGCTAGATCCGCTGACAACTGATATTGACCGTATCACCAAAGAGATGGGCGAACCCGGCCCAGAGCGTATTTGGTATGTGGGCGATGCCTTTAGATTGGGCATGTCGATTGCCGAAGTGTTTGATATTTCTAAAATTGACCCGTGGTTTTTGGCGCAGATTCAAGACATTATTAAGCAAGAAGCGTCACTTTCTGGCAAACATATAGCCGATTTGAATAAAGACGCTCTATTTAAATTAAAACGCGCTGGCTTTTCAGACCGCCGTTTAGCCAGTTTGCTAGACACCGACCAGCATGCAGTACGCGCGTATCGTCAAGCGTTGAATGTGCGTCCGGTATACAAACGTGTGGATACCTGTGCGGCAGAATTTGCCACCAACACTGCTTACATGTACTCCAGCTATGAAGAAGAGTGCGAGGCTAATCCTACCGACAAGAAAAAAATCATGGTATTGGGCGGCGGACCGAATCGTATTGGTCAAGGCATTGAGTTTGACTACTGCTGCGTACATGCCGCCTTTGCCATGCGCGAAGATGGTTACGAGACCATTATGGTTAACTGTAACCCAGAGACCGTGTCTACTGATTATGACACCTCTGACCGCTTGTACTTTGAACCAGTGACGCTAGAAGATGTGCTGGAAATTGTGCACATCGAAAAACCAGTCGGTGTGATTGTGCAATATGGCGGCCAAACGCCACTTAAACTGGCACGTGGTTTAGAAAAAGCCGGTGTGCCGATTATTGGCACCTCGCCAGATGCGATTGATCGTGCTGAAGACCGTGAACGGTTTCAAAAAATGCTGCAAGACTTAGGCTTAAAACAACCGCCTAACCGCACCGCGCGCGCACCAGAAGAAGCCATCCGTTTAGCTGAAGAGATAGGTTATCCGTTAGTTGTACGCCCTTCTTATGTTTTGGGTGGTCGCGCCATGGAAATTGTGCATGAGCAAAGCCAACTAGAACGCTATATGCGCGAAGCGGTGAAAGTATCGAACGATTCACCGGTATTGCTAGACCGCTTTTTAAACGATGCCTTAGAAATTGATGTGGACGCGATTTGCGATGGTGAAGACGTACTCATCGGCGGCATTATGCAGCACGTGGAACAAGCCGGTGTGCACTCAGGTGACTCTGCCTGTTCATTGCCGCCGTATAGTTTAAGCACAGAATTGCAAGATGTATTGCGTGTGCAAACCGTACAAATGGCCAAAGCCTTGGGCGTTAAAGGGCTAATGAACGTGCAGTTTGCTATTCAGGGTGAAACGGTTTATGTATTAGAAGTGAATCCACGTGCCTCACGTACCGTGCCGTTTGTGTCTAAAGCATGTGGATTACAATTGGCTAAAATCGCTGCGCGCTGTATGGCGGGACAAAGCCTAAAATCACAAGGCGTGACTAAAGAAGTGATCCCACCATATTTCTCGGTAAAAGAAGCGGTATTCCCGTTTATTAAATTTCCAGGCGTAGATACCATTTTAGGCCCAGAAATGAAATCGACCGGTGAAGTGATGGGCGTGGGTGCAACTTTTGCCGAAGCTTTTGTCAAATCTCAGTTGGGAGCATCGGCCAAGTTGCCTAAAGGCGGGCGCGCATTTATCAGTGTACGTAACGAAGACCATCAAAAAGTAGTGGATATTGCGCAGGATTTGGCAAAATTGGGCTTTACCTTGGTAGCGACCAAAGGAACTGCTAAAGCTTTGATGGCGCATGGCTTAACTGTTAATCCAGTGAATAAGGTGGCAGAAGGTCGTCCGCATATTGTCGACATGATTAAAAACAATGAAATTAATTTTATTGTGAACGTGACGGAAGACAAAAAAGCAGTGGCGGATTCTTATGAAATTAGGCGTAGTGCTTTGCAAAATAAAGTGACGTATTACACCACATTGGCGGGTGCCAAAGCGGCGTGCATTGGCATGGCGCATATGCAAGAGCTCAACGTAGAGTCCATTCAAGACTTGCATAAAAAGCTCGCATAAAATAAACTTAATTATCAAAACCACGCTCTTGTGAGTGTGGTTTATTTTTTTAGATTTAAAAGGGTGTGTTATGGCAGTCAATCAAATTCCAGTCACCGTATTAGGCGCAGAGCTAATGAAAGAGGAATTGCAACGTTTACGCAGTGTCGATAGGCCTGCCATTATTCAAGCAATTGCAGAAGCACGCGCGCAAGGTGATTTGTCTGAAAATGCAGAATATGAAGCCGCCAAAGAAAAACAAAGCTTTATTGAAGGCCGTATTGCCGAGTTAGAATCTAAATTATCTAACCTGCAAGTGATAGACCCTAAAACCTTGAATGCAGAAGGCCGTGTAGTCTTTGGCGCGACCGTGCGTTTTGAAGATTTAGATTCTGGCGACACTAAAATTTATCAAATTGTGGGCGAAGACGAAGCTGATATCAAAGGCGGCAAAATCTCGGTAGGCTCACCCATTGCGCGTGCTTTAATCGGCAAATCGGAAGGTGATATTACAGAAGTGCAGTCACCAGGCGGCGTCAAAGAGTTTGAAATTATCGAAGTACAGTACATTTAACAAGTACAGTACATTTAATCAGTAGTTTCAAAAAATCTAATACATTCAAACGGCCATTCATCTCTTATGTCACGTAAATTTTCATTGATTATCATGACGCTGTGGGTAGGCGGGCTATGGATGACCGGCTTAAGCGCGTACCTCTTATTTGATACGCTGCCTAGTAGACAAATGGCCGGCATGGTCGCGGGTCGCCTATTTACCGTCATCAGTTATATCGGAATGGCCAGTGCCAGTTACT
>DASWSZ010000193.1:0-2378 GCA_036402395.1 Methylophilus sp. | reverse complement strand
ACCTCTTTGTGACCTTTTCTTGGCCGCATGCCTTTGGTAATCGGCTCAATAAAAATAGACACCGCAGCAATGCCATCAGAAAATATCATTTGATTCACTGGCGCCGCCCTATTGGCGACAGGAATTAAAATATGGTCAATTTTGCGATAACCCGGCGGTAAGTTAGCCACTATCCAGTTGTCAGACACATGATTGACTTCACCGGCTTCTTCCATCACATAATGTTTTTTGCTGTCGATGTTGGGCTGAAACCAATCTAGATTTTGACTATGCATCATACTTAGCTGGGTAAAGCCAATGCGTTCTAGCACTTGATTTCGATTGTCTGACAATGTCATTTTCAATAGCAGGCCATACTCAGCATCGGCCCACACGCGATAACTGTAACGATAACTGTCATTAGGAACCAAATCGATAATTTGTGCTTCACGCCCTGCAATACGCTCGCTGCCGCCCAATTTGGCGCTGTAGCTGGCTTTGATAGAATCTAAGTTAGTGGGCAGCATGGCCGGGAATAAATTTTGACCGTGGCGTTTTTCGATGACTACTTTATCAGTCTTGGCATTAAAGATGACGATGTCACTACCCTCTTTAAACACTTCCCTAGGCTGACCATCCAACACCACATTGCGTGCCAATTCCACGCCGTCATTATTCATATGAATAATTTGCACGGAGCGCATTTGCTCCCCATTTTGATAAATAAAGATGCCCTGATAATTGAGCTCACGGGCGGCAAAGGCCGTTTTTTTCAGTAACAGCCAAGGATCCTCGGCTGCTTGACTTATAAGGCTAGCGAGCAATACGCCGCAAGCTAACACCCACTTCAACATGTTATTTCTGTTCCGAGTAAGAAGCGTTTTGTATGTAATAAGCCGCGCTATTGGGCGCATAGGTTTGATGTGCTGCCAAATACTCAGACGGTACAGCATCCGCAATCTCAATCGGCATCAGTTCGTTTTGCACTTGCGTTTGTTGTTGAAGCAGCATCAAGCCAACAAACATCACCGCTGCCACAGACGCCGCCACTGACCAAAACACTGGACGTTGATACACCGTTTTTTTCGTGGCCATTTGAATCGGCGTCACGTTAGGCGTTGCCATCACAGCAACTGTTTTCAACTCAGCGGTGTCGTCTTCTATTGCAGCCATCACACGTGAAGTCATGTCACGCTGATGTGCGCCTTCGCCTCGAATAACATCTCCAATTAAGTGATAACTTAACCAAGCTTGTTTTAGTTCACCGTTGGATTTTGCTGCAATCAATAAGTGATTGGCGTTGTCTATATCAAACTCGCCATCAATCAGTGCAGATAGTTGTTCTTTCATACCGAACCCCGTACTTCTAAAATTGTTGTAATACTCAATTACCAGCGCCAAATTACCAGCGTTTATGCTCTGGCGTGTCTAACAAAGGACGTAATTTTAATGCAATCGTCTCACGTGCTCTAAAGATACGCGAACGCACGGTGCCAATCGGGCATTGCATAATATTGGCAATGTCTTCATAACTCAAGCCTTCTAACTCACGTAAAGTAATGGCAGTACGCAATTCATCTGGCAGATTAGCAATGGTGTCATTCACCGTTTGTGCAATCTCTTTGGTCATCAATGCAGTTTCTGGCGTATCCATGGTACGCATTTCAGAACCTTCATCAAAGTTTTCCACGTCGTCAATTTCAACGTCTTGCATCACTTGCGGCTTACGCCCCATGGATACCAAGTAATTTTTAGCGGTATTAATACCTATGCGATACAACCAGGTGTAAAACGCGCTATCGCCTCTAAAGTTGTGTAGAGCTCGATAAGCTTTAATAAAGGATTCTTGCACTACATCTTCTACTTCGGCTTGATCGCGTATCATACGGGACAACAAACGGCCAAGTTTGCGATGATACTTTTCTACCAGCAGACCAAATGCTTTTTTATCGCCTTGTTGGGCACGCACCACTAGCGCTTGGTCTAGTTCACGGTTTCCTGCATTGGCACTTTCGACCGGTTTATCCGCCATAGCGGCGTTGCTCCCATTAGCTGCAATCTTGAAAGCAGCAGTATACGCCTGCGCGCTTGATTCCACGAAGCCTGAACGGGTTAATTCCTCTATTTTAACTGTTTGCAACATTATTCTTCCCCTAACATGGTGAGTAGCTTATTAAATGAATTGACTAGCTCATAACTACAGACACGGTTAAACTTTCATTAGTTCATTTATCCATCAAACATAACATAGCCAGTCAACAGCACAATTTCATGACCCAACAATACGATATTTTAATCATTGGCAGTGGTTTGGCCGGGCTGACATTAGCGCTTAAACTGGCCGATACCCACACCGTATGCTTAGTCAGCAAACGTGAAATTAACGACAGCGCCAGCAG
>DASWSZ010000192.1:0-10399 GCA_036402395.1 Methylophilus sp. | reverse complement strand
CAGACTTCACAAACCGCGGTATGTAACCGACATCATGAGATAGAGCAGCAGCTATGCCGCTGGCTATTAATGAGTGTAGATAGATTGCAAGATAATCAAGTATTGATTACACAAGAGTTAATTGCCAGACTACTGGGCGTGCGCCGTGAAAGTGTGACCGATGTGGCGGGTAAATTGCAAAAGGACGGCATGATAGCCTATGCGCGTGGCCGTATTACGGTCATTGATCGGCCAAAACTTGAGGCGCGTGCTTGTGAGTGCTACGAAAGTGTATGCAAAGAATATGCACGTTTGCTGCCAGTGATGACGACTTAACATGCTTATTCAACATTGTTATTTTATGTACCTGCTGAATTTAAGAGGCCAAGTGGTCAATAAGAATGCAGTCTCAATAAGAAACCAAGTCATCAATAGTGCTTAAGCACTACTCAGCGTCAAGCGCTCGGCTTGTCTTTTGCATGGATGAGCCTTTTCTTTGTTATGCGTTTCCATCCCGGCAAATTGTTCAGGCTCAGCATGCCAAGTATGAGCACCGCTATTAACCCTGCTAAAAAATACAAGCCAAATGCACAGGCCATGCCTACCGCTGCAGTGGCCCATAAGGTAGCCGCGGTGGTCAAGCCTTGCACCCGACCGCGCACTTGTAAAATAACGCCGGCACCAATAAACCCTATGCCAGTAACCACTTGCGAAGCAATTCTGCTAGGGTCACCCAAAGCCTGTTGAGAAATAATACTGAACGCACACGCGCCCACCGCTACTGCCATGTATGTGCGCAGACCCGCATCTCTATCATCGTTTTCGCGCTCCCAGCCTATCATCCCACCCAGCAATGCCGAGTAAATGATAGGAATACCCAACATCAATTCAGTGTTCCAATCCATATGCTACTCCTTATGATGTTGCGTTGATTAATAGGCTGATGCGTTAGCCTTTCTGCATGTTATACCGATAAACAAGCAGCCTGAGCAGCACCTACATTTCCTAGCAAGCCATACTGAATCAAGCCAGTTTTACGATTAAGCGCAACTAGATAAGTGGCAACCGTTAGCGCAAATATGACCAACACATACATAGTAGCGCCAGCTTTAGGCGGCCGATGGGCACAAGCAAAAGCCTTTCCGTTAGCGCACACGATGTGCTTGCATGCACATTGGCATATAAGCGCTGTAGCCAGCATGAAATATACAGACTTAATCTCATGCATTATCTGGCGCCCCCGACACGAATCGAACGTGTGGCCCTCCCCTTAGGAGGGGGATGCTCTATCCACTGAGCTACGGGGGCGTCAGCCGCTATTTTCGCATATTTTCACGCTTTTCCCGTTAGACAAAACTAAATGAAGTGTTCACAATCTGACAATCACTTTATTTAAGATTACATATGACCATGAAGATTATTTTTTACGTAGCGGTATTGCTGTTGGCATTTTGGGGCTATCGCCATTTTAATAGCGCAGCCCCCACTATTAAAACAGGTCAAATTGCGCCTAGTTTTAACTTGGCAGATAGCAATGGCAATATGCTGAGCTTGGCCAGTTTAAAGGGTCAATGGGTGGTGCTGTATTTTTATCCTAAAGACGATACGCCTGGCTGCACCAAAGAGGCTTGCCAGTTTAGAGATGATTTACATCACTTAGAAAAATTGGGTGCCCAAGTGGTTGGCGTCAGTGTGGATGACCGCCAATCGCATGCGGCTTTTGCCAAAAAGTACGCATTACCCTTCCCCTTATTGAGTGATGCGGATGGCGCAGTGGCGGCACAATATGGCGCGCTCACCAATTTGGGGGTGATGAAAATAGCTAAACGCTATACCTTTTTAATCGATCCACAAGGCAATATCGCCAAAGCCTATTTCAATGTAGAAGCTTCTACCCATTCGCAACAAATTATTGACGACCTCCAGCAGTTGCAAAAAGTTTAAGCGATAGCCGCTAGGCGCAAGCTAGCCATAGGTTTGTGCCTCATTTTTTAGCTTAATATTTTTTCATAGCTAACACTACTTGGCTTAAGTAGTTTCGAAAACATCTGCTAAGCCTGCCACGTTCTAACCCAGCTTTGCCCTCCCCCAAATACGAGTAAATACAGCAGCATTTTACAGTTGTTAACCACATTATTTTATTGGATTTTTTACGTAAAATAATGTTTAAAATCATATGTTTATCAATTTAATATTAGCAATTTTAAAAAATTGTAATCAAAATTAGCTCTTAAGGACTATTGCTGTCAAATTTCATACGGCAGTATATTTTCGTATAACAAGTATTCATCCATTAAACGCATATCAAGCGGTATCCGAATGAGCATTTTTGTAGCAAATACTACAAAAAAATTCGGCCAAGAAATGAGGTGCTGTGTAAAAAATAATTACTTTGATGACAAAAGACTAGACATGAGATTACCCAGCTTATACATACAACACTTACACCAGCACTTACGCTTGGGCTATCCATACTTTGTCATCAGCGCGTTGTTATTACTGGCGCTTGTTGCGCAAGCCAACAACAAGCCAACATCACTGCCTGTCACCAGCTTTTATCGCAACTTTCAACACCTTGCTTTAATCAATCAGCATAGCCAGCCATTTAATGTGGCCGATTTACAGGGCAAAGTGGTGCTGTTTAATTTTATCTACACCCAGTGCAGCAGCGTATGTTCCGCGCAGACCATAGCGTTGGCGCAATTGCAAAATGCACTACCGGGCAAGGTCAAACAACAGGTAATGTTTGTGTCAGTGTCACTAGACCCGCTGCATGATACACCTGCGCAATTAAAAGCGTTTGCACAGCGTGCCAACGCAAATATGCCAGGCTGGCAATTTCTGACTGGTAAGCCCAGCGCGATTGCCCAGCTATCAGACCAGTTGTATTTATTCGACCATCCCAACAAAAAGACTGTGCTACGTCCCAACGACCATGCTACTGCGCTGTGGTTGGTGGATGCGCAAGGTCGTTTGCTGATGCGCTACAGCGGCACGCCGCCAGACCAAGCGCGCTTGCTGCGTGAAATCAGCCAATTAAGCAACATTAAGCCAGCCAAATATAGATTAACTCCATCACCTCAATGATCGTGAACCCATCATGCACCAGCTCTTAAATGACACACACACCACAGCAAAGACTGCTACTGCATCCTTAACTTGGGGTGGCAACAATACCCGACTGCGTAAAATTACTGCTAGCGTATTGATGTTGTCATTACTCACCGTTGAAATTCCCAGCATGCACAGCGTGGTTGCTGCTAATGTAGACCCAAGCTTATGGGTAACGGTGCCAGTGAAGGCTGATCCGATGCTGCAAGGCCTGACGATACCCGCCAATGCTGTTAGTAAGGGTATGTGGTCTAGCGTTAATTCTTGGCCACTCAATGGCCTGCATGCTGCGGTGTTACCGGATGGCAAGGTATTAACCTATGGCTCACCTGCAGGAGACGCGGCTAATCAAAATGGTCGCTATTTTGACTTATGGGACCCCACCTTAGGCTTTGGCAGCAATAGCCACCAAACCACTTACCGTGCGCAACAACAAGATAGCTTTTGCTCTACCTCTACCTATATGAATGACGGTAGGTTGTTGATTTCTGGTGGCAATGGCGGCAAAACCAGCACGCTGTATACACCCGCGACCAATAGCGTCACTACGCCCTCTTACAACTTGGCGCTAGATCGCTGGTATGCCACCATGATTAATTTGCCCGACGGTAGACCGCTCATGTTAGGCTGCATGGTGCCGTATCGCGAAGACATGGTCAACGACCCCAACCTTGCGGTGGCACAAGGCTTGGCCTCAATGACGCCAGAAGTGTTAGAAAGCACAGGCTGGCGCTCTTTATTTGGCGCTTATAGCCGCGAAGCCTTTGGCCCAGACTATTTACGCACCTCGTTCCCACGTGCATTTGTGGCCCCTAACGGCCAGATTTTTGGCATCTCCGCCGATAAAATGTGGTACTTGGACGCCAATGACAATGGTTCGATTCGCATTGCTGGCAACTTTAAAGGCCCTTATAGCGCCACCACTCCGGTCAACGTGGGCTCTACTAATAATGCCGTGATGTTTGCCCCCGGTAAAATTTTGGTCACCGGCGGCAATGGCGGCTGGGTCAGTGACGAGTTAGCCGCCAGTAATATGGCCACCGTGGTCGATATTAATGGTGCTGACCCCGTACTCACTGAACAACCACGTATGGTCAACCCACGTCGGCTAGCCAATGCCACAGTGCTGGCTAACGGCCAAGTGGTGGTCACCGGCGGCACCACTTATGGTAACTTGAATGGCGCAAATGCAGTCTATGCTGCTGAGATTTGGGA
The DNA here is from genome assembly GCA_036402395.1 of Methylophilus sp. GTDB lineage: Bacteria > Pseudomonadota > Gammaproteobacteria > Burkholderiales > Methylophilaceae > Methylophilus. The sequence continues at coordinate 6,094 of DASWSZ010000192.1, read as the reverse complement.
TGCCAACACTGGCACATGGACAACAGCTGCCAGTGCAGCCGTGTTTCGTGGTTATCACTCCAATGTAGCGCTGCTGCCCAATGGCACGCTCTTGTCCACCGGGGGTGGCGCGCCTGGCCCCGTCAGCAATTTAAATGCGGAAATTTACTATCCACCGTATTTGTTTAGCAGTAGCAATGGCGTATCTAGCTTGGCGGCACGCCCTGTCATCAAAGCCATTAGTGGCCTGAGCTACTCACACAATGCGCCACTGCAACTGGATATGGCGACATCCGATACTATTTCACAATTGGTACTCATCGGCATTAGCAAAGGCACACATGCCTTTAACTCTGGGCAACGCCGTATTCCGTTAACGTTTTCGCAAGAAAGTTATCGCCTTACCACCACCACACCCAATGCTTTTATCGCGCCACCTGGCTACTATCAGGTGGTCGCGCTCAACGCCAACGGCGTGCCGTCTTTGGGCACCATTGTCGCCATCGGTCAAGATGTAGCGCCACCGCCAGTCAGCACCACGCCTTACAATCCCCCTGATGTGAGCGAGCCTATCAACGCGCCGGTCATCAATGCAGGCGCTACTGCCAACTATACGGTGACCGCAGCCACTGGTACTACATATAGCTGGAACTTTGGTGACGGCAGCGCTGATACCCCTTATAGCAGCGACCCTGCTGCATCCCATACCTACGCGCAGCCCGGCCTCTATGTGGTGACCTTAAGTGCCAAAGCCGCCAATGGCGACATTGCCAGACGTACCTTCTTGCAAGCCATTGCCACCAGCAAAACTGCGCTCAAGCCCAATAGCGCTAGCCCAATTTTGCTAGAAACCCGCGCTGGCAGCAGCAATCGTATTTGGACAGTCAACCCGGACAATGACACGGTAGGTGTGGTTGATACTGTCAGCAAAACCTTGGTCGCTTCGATTAATGTAGGCACTTCGCCGCGCAGTATTGCCATGGCGCCCGATGGGCGTATATGGGTGACGAATAAAACTGCTGCCACCATTTCTGTGCTCAGCCCCGCCACGCTGACTGTGGTACAAACCATAGCGCTACCACGTGCCTCGCAACCGCATGGCTTGGTGTTTGCGCCAGATGGTAGCAGCGCTTTGGTGGTGTTAGAAGCCACTGGGCAACTGCTTAAGCTCAACCCTAGCACGGGCGCGCAGTTAGGCGTAGTGGCGGTTGGTGCTCATCCACGCCATTTGGCGATTAATGCAGACTCCAGCAATGTATTAGTGTCACGCTTTATCACGCCACCACTAGTGGGCGAAGCAACAGCCGCTATTGATACCAGCAACGCCGGCGCTGAAGTGGTGGTGGTCAACCCAGCGGCGATGTCTGTGACCAAAACCATGACTTTGCAGCACAGCGATAAAGCCGATACCGAAAATCAAGGCAGCGGCATCCCCAACTACTTGGCGGCTGCCGTCATTTCGCCAGATGGCACCACTGCTTGGTTGCCGTCCAAACAGGACAATATTAAACGAGGCATGTTACGCAATAGCCAAGCGCTTAATTTTCAAAATACCGTGCGTGCCATTAGCAGCCGCATCAATCTTGGTACCTTGACAGAAGACTACGCCAAACGGCTGGACCATGACAATGCGAGTGTGGCCAGCGCTGCGGTGTATCACCCCAGTGGCGTGTATATGTTTGTAGCACTGGAAACCAGCCGCCAAGTAGCCGTGGTAGATGCCATCGGTGGACGCGAGCTGTTTAGATTAGAAGTCGGCCGCGCACCGCAAGGTTTGGCTATTTCTGCCGATGGCAATACGCTGTACGTGCACGAGTTTATGGACCGCAGCGTCAGTATGTTTGACTTAACGCCCCTCACCAGCCAAGGCCAGTTGCGCGCGACGCTTACCGGGATTGTCTACAGCATCTCCGCAGAAAAACTGCCCGCGCAAGTGGTACTGGGTAAACAGTTGTTCTACGATGCCCGTGACAGCCGTTTAGCCCGCGATAGCTATATGAGCTGCGCTACCTGCCACAGCGATGGTGGCCATGATGGTCGGGTATGGGATCTCACCGGCTTTGGTGAGGGCCTGCGCAATACCGTGGCACTGAACGGGCGCGCCGGCATGGGCCATGGCTTCTTGCATTGGAGTGCAAACTTTGACGAAGTGCAAGATTTTGAAAAGCAAATTCGTGAGCTTGCCGGTGGCACAGGCTTAATGTCGGACGCACAATACAGCACCGGCACCCGCAACCAAGCGCTGGGCGACCCTAAAGCAGGCATCAGTATGGATTTGGATGATTTGGCCACGTACTTAGCTTCGCTCAATACCTTTGCGGCTAGCCCGCACCGCAATGCCGATGCTAGCCTAACGGCTGCTGCCAGCGCTGGTAAAGCGCTGTTCCAAAGTAATAGCTGTGCCAGTTGTCATGCGGGTAACCGCTTTACCGTCAGCGCCGATGCCACACAGCTGAAAAACATAGGCACAATTAAAGCAAGTAGCGGCAAACGCTTGGGCGGCACATTGCCGGGTATAGATGTGCCGACCTTGCGTGATGTGTGGGCCACTGCACCTTACTTGCATGATGGTAGCGCGCCTACATTGAATGCAGCCATACTGGCGCACCATGGCTTAAGTTTAAACGTCACGGATGTGGCGAACTTAGTGGCGTATACCCAACAAATTGGCAGTGAAGAAGTTGTAGTGTCGCCCAATGCAGCACCTACCATCAGCCTGACAGCACCTGTCATGAATGCCAACTACGCGCTAGGTACCGTGGTGACCTTAACGGCGTCAGCCTTGGATAGCGATGGCAGCATTAGCAAAGTAGAGTTTTATGACGGCGCCACCTTAATAGGCAGTGACTTGGTCGCGCCCTACAGCATCAATTGGGCTAACGCCAATATGGGTGCGCATAGCATCACTGCTAAAGCGTATGACAACCTAAATGCCACAACCAGCAGTGCTGTGGTCAATATCAATGTGTTCAGCATCAATACTTCACCGCTATTCGGCGCGCCGGGTGGCACTGCATTTACAGACCCAGTAGCCCCTAACCAAGTATTAACGGGTGTCATCGTCAATGCAGGCTGGTGGTTAGACGGGATACAAGGCTTAGCCACCCCCAGCAACTTGCCTGCGCATGGCGGTACCGGCGGCACTGCGTATACCGCCACTTGGCCAACGGGTGAGTATTTGGTACGCATTTACGGACAATGGGGCAGTGGTGGCGCCGTGGCAAAAATCAGTTTTGCCACCAATACCGGCCGTGTGTTTGGCCCCTATGGCATTGCCAATGGCATAGGTACGCTCACAAACTTTGACTATACCGTGCCAACAGGCAATCGCGTGCTAGGTTTTGCTGGGCGCGCCGATGTTTACTTAAATGCCATCGGAGTGGTATACGGCCCTGTTTCTGCAGCTACAAATCAAGCGCCGACTGTCAGCTTAACTGGTCCAATTAACAACACTAGCTTTACGCAAGGTACTGCGATTACCCTTACGGCCATCGCAGCCGACAGTGATGGCACGGTCAGTAAAGTGGAGTTTTATGACGGCGCAACATTATTGGGCACAGACACCACTGCGCCCTACGCTTACAGTTGGAGCAATGCCGCTGTGGGTGTGCATAGCCTAAGCGCCAAAGCCTATGACAATGCTAATGCAGTCAGCACCAGTGCGGTCAGCAATGTTACGGTTAACGCCGTGCAGCCACCCACCAACAGTGCGCCTAGTGTTTCTCTAACATCACCTACCAACGGTACCAGCTACACGCAAGGCTCTACGATTACCCTAGCAGCTAGCGCCAGTGATAGCGATGGCACGGTGAGTAAAGTGGAGTTTTATGTCGGCGCGACACTCCTAGGCACAGACACCACTGCACCCTATGCTTACAGTTGGAGCAATGCCGCTGTGGGTGCGCATAGTTTAACCGCTAAAGCGTATGACAATAACAATGCAGTGACCACCAGTGCTGCCAGCAATGTTACGGTCAATGCCGTAACGCAGCCTAGCAATGCTGCACCTACGGTATCACTGACTTCACCTAGCAACGGTGCTAGCTTTAGCCTAGGCAGCGCCATCACACTGTCTGCCAGCGCTAACGATAGCGATGGCAGCATCAGTAAAGTGGAGTTTTATGATGGAACACTATTACTGGGCACAGACACCACTGCGCCCTACAGCATGAGCTGGACTAATGGCAAAGTGGGCGGGCATACGCTTACAGCAAAAGCGTATGACAACGCCAATGCAGCCACCACCAGTGCGGCTATTAGTATCACTATTAAAAAACAAGGACGTAGATAACACTCACAAACAGCAAACGAGCTGCCAGCACGCTGTCACAAATAAGTAAATTGACAACTGGGGTTCGTTTGGTAGAATGATTTGCATGCTAAATACCCAAATAAACAAAAAAATAAGATTTAATATTCAAGGTTTTACCTTGTTAGAGCTGCTAGTGGTCATGGTCATTATTGGGCTGCTGGCAGGCTATGTTGGGCCAAAATACTTTGAGCAAATCGGTAAATCGGAAACTAAAACCGCCAGAGCACAAATTGATGCCCTAGGTAAAGCCTTAGACCAATACCGCATAGATACTGGCAGCTACCCTACCTCAGAGCAAGGCTTGGCAGCACTCAACAAAAACCCCAACAATCAAGCCAAGTGGGCGGGGCCTTACCTTAAAAAGAATGTGCCGAATGACCCCTGGGATAGACCCTATCTTTATAAATCACCGGGCGAACATGGCGATTATGATTTATCCTCTTTGGGCAAAGACGGCCAACCGGGTGGTACTAAAGAATCTGAAGACGTATTAAGCTGGTAGCCCCAGCTAAAATGGATCATAGGTTAGCATGGATTACTTAGTCAAAGCAGTGCGTGGCAAAGAGATGGTGATGCTGACCATCTCTGCCATTCATGCCGACGACGCCATGCAACAAGCGCAAACGCGTGGCTATACCCCAATATCTGCTGTAACACAGACCAAATCTGCCCACCATCAGGGCAGCAAACATTTTCCCATTGTTTTATTTAGCCAAGAGCTATTGGCCTTACTAGAAGCTGGCCTGAACTTGGTAGAAGCCATCGAAACGCTGGCAGTAAAAGATGAAAGCAATGGCAGCAAAGCAGTATTAGATGCATTATTGCAAGCGCTGTATCAAGGCCAAACTTTTTCAGCGGCGCTGATGCAGCAACCCAACGCCTTTCCCATGCTGTATGTGGCCACCGTACGTGCCAGTGAAAAAACCGGCGATTTAGCAGAGTCACTTAGTCGCTACATTGCTTACGAACAACAAATAGGCGCTCTCAAGAAGAAAATAGTCAGTGCCTCCATCTACCCTGTTTTATTAATGGCGGTGGGTGGCTTAGTCATCCTGTTTTTACTTGGCTTTGTCGTGCCCAAATTCAGTCGCATTTACGAAGGTACCGGTGGCGATTTACCTTATTTATCGCAAGTATTATTGGCGTGGGGGCTATTTCTAGAAAACCACGGTCAGGCTTTGCTGGTGGCCTGCGTGATAGGCGTAGCGCTACTGCTGATGGCGTTATCGCGCCCCAGCGTTAAAAAATGGCTAGCGCAATTGTTATGGCAAATTCCGGCCTTGGGTAAACGGCTGCGCATTTACCAATTGGCACGCTTTTATCGCACTTTGGGTATGTTGCTCAAAGGTGGTACGCCCATTATTCCTGCGTTGCAATCGGTGTCCGGATTATTAGACGCGGCACTGCAAGCCAATATGCAAACCACCACCACCGCCATCAATGAAGGCCAGCCCATTTCACACGCCATGGAGATTGCTGGTTTAACCACACCTGTCGCTGCCAGAATGTTGGCCGTAGGCGAACGTGGTGGCAATATCGGCGATATGATGGAACGCATCGCCAGCTTTTATGATGATGAGTTGTCGCGCTGGATAGACTGGTTTACGCGTTTATTTGAGCCGATTTTGATGTTGTTGATAGGCTTAGTAATTGGTGTGGTAGTCTTATTACTCTACATGCCGATTTTTGAGCTTGCCGGAAACATACAATGACCGCCGCGCCCGCCCATCTGCAACAACCTCAACACCACAGTGGTGTGTCGGCGGCGTTAATTAAACAAGCGCAAGCGCAGGCCGCACAGCA
>DASWSZ010000191.1:0-30477 GCA_036402395.1 Methylophilus sp. | reverse complement strand
AGCCTTCATTTGCGGGCTTGACAAACAGTGGCAAGCCTAAGTTGTTTGCCACATGAGCCAAGTCAGTACTGTCATCCAGCATGGCAAAATCAGGCGTGACCACCCCAGTGGCGCGCCACAACAATTTAGTACGCCACTTATCCATGCCCACCGATGATGCCATGACACCACTGCCGGTATAAGGAATGCCCATGAGTTCCAATGCGCCTTGGATGGTGCCATCTTCCCCAAAGCGGCCGTGCAAAGAGATAAACGCACGATCAAACTGCGCCAATTCACTTAAACTTTGCGTGGCTGGGTCAAATGCGTGCGCATCCACGCCCTGCCTGAGTAGCGCAGCCAGCACGGCCGAGCCGCTTTTAATCGACACTTCACGCTCGCCTGATTTTCCGCCAAATAGCACGGCGACTTTTCCAAATTTATTCATTGCCATATCCAAAACTAATACCTTCAAGTGTGCTTTTATCAATACAGTATTGGGGAGGCAGTACTAGGCGCGCCGCACACAGAAACCGCAATGTACTTATACGTAAATGAGGATTTCGAGTAGCAAGCAACGCCGTAATGCGCCCAAATAATGTGTTGACAGAAGTAAACTTACGCATATTCACCTATCACTCTAACCTCTTGATGCAACGCAATCCCATGTTGCGCCAGCACTTGTTCTTTAATATGTTGAATCAATAACTCAATATCCTGTGCCGTGGCATGACCGACATTGACGATAAAATTGGCATGCTTTTCAGACACTTGTGCACCACCAATCATGTAGCCTTTTAAGCCGCAAGCCTCTATCAGCTTAGCCGCATACGTACCTTCCGGATTTCTAAAGGTAGAACCCGCGCTGGGCATATTCAACGGCTGACTAGACAAACGTGTGGCCAACAACTGTTTGATTTTATTAGCTGATTCTTTAGCATCGCCTGCTGGCAAATCAAACCAAGCGCCCAAAAACCATTCCTGGGGATTAGGAAATACCACATGGCGATAACTGGCGCTGTACTCAGATTTATCGCGTAGCGTAATATTGCCGCGCTGGTCTATGGTGTTCACTTGATGCACAATGTCCCACGTTTCTGCGCCATAACAGCCAGCATTCATCGCCAACGCTCCACCCACTGTGCCGGGAATACCGGCCATAAACTCGCCGCCTTGTTTGGCTTGACTGGCGCTAAAGCGCGCCAATTTGGCACACGTCACGCCAGCCTCGGCATAAATTTTGTCGCCATCCATCTTTAAATCACTTAAGGCCTGATGCATCACAATCACCGTGCCGCGCACGCCGCCATCACGCACCAACAAATTGCTGCCCAAACCAATAAAATAGATGGGCTCGTCCACTGGTAGCGACTGCAAAAATGCCTGTAAATCTTTTATGCTATCGGCAATAAATAATTGATCGGCCTGACCACCCACGCGCCAACTGGTGTAGCGCGCGAGCGGCTCATGTTTTAGCAACACCGATTGTGCATGCGCTTGTGCCATCACAGCATGAGCTCCTTATGAGCTTGTTGCTGGTGCGCCAACTCTTTGGTTTTGGCTGCCACTTGGCCTATGCTGCCAGCGCCCATCACAATCACCACATCATTCGGTAACACCGCATTCATAATGGCTTCAGGCAAGAGATCGGTGGTTTCCACAAATAGCGGCTCTACTTTGCCCGCCACGCGGATGGCGCGGATTAAGCTACGCGTATCGGCTGCCACAATGGGTGCTTCACCAGCCGAATATACTTCAGTGAGTAATGCGACATCGGTAGTGGACAGCACGCGTACAAAATCTTCAAAGCAATCACGGGTGCGGGTATAGCGATGAGGTTGGAACGCCATCACTAAGCGGCGATCTGGAAATGCGCCGCGCGCAGCGGCAATCACAGCCTGCATTTCGACTGGGTGATGGCCGTAATCATCAATCAAGGTAAAGCTACCGCCTTGTTTTGTCGGCACTTCGCCATAGCGCTCAAACCGTCGGCCCACGCCTTTAAATTCTTTCAGCGCCTTAATCATGGCGGCATCTGGCACATTCAGCTCGCTGGCAACCGCAATCGCAGCCAAGGCATTGAGTACATAATGATGACCGGGTAAATTCAGGGTCACATCAAAACTGGTGGTGACACCATTAATACGCTCTACAGTAAAATGCATTTTGCCGTTGTCAGCGCGGATATTTTTGGCGCGGATGCGCGCATCCTCACTCACACCATAGGTCATAATTGGGCGAGTGACGCGCGGTAAAATCTCACGGATAGTCGGGTCATCGACACATAACACCGCCATGCCCCAAAACGGAATTTGCTGTAAAAATTCTACGAAGGCATTTTTGAGCTTTTCAAAACTATGCTCATAAGTGTCCATATGGTCTTGGTCAATATTGGTGACTACCGCCAATACTGGGCTTAAATGCAAGAATGAGGCATCCGACTCATCGGCCTCTACTACTATATATTCGCCGCTACCCAAACGCGCATTGGCACTAGCGGCTTCTAATTTGCCGCCAATCACAAAGGTTGGGTCCATACCCGCTTCGGCCAAAATACTGGCGATTAAGCTAGTGGTGGTCGTTTTACCATGCGTACCGGCCACAGCGATGCCTTGTTTAAAGCGCATCAGTTCCGCCAACATTAAGGCACGTGGAATCACCGGGATTTTCTTTTGCCGCGCTTCTACTATCTCTGGGTTTTGCTCATTGACCGCGCTGGACACCACCACCACATCCGCATCACCCAAGTTCTCTTTCACGTGTCCTTGATACACAGTGGCGCCAAACGAGGCCAAACGTTGCGTGGTCGAGTTACTGGCTAAATCAGAGCCGCTGACATTAAAGTCTAAGTTGACCAATACCTCGGCAATACCGCTCATGCCGGAGCCGCCGATGCCGATAAAGTGAATATTTTTAACCTTATGTTTCAAAAAGACCTCCGCTTACTATTGCGCTCATCACGTTATTCGTAGGCTTTTTCATAGCGCCAACTCCATACAAATTTTAGCCACAGTGGCCGTGGCTTGCGGTTTAGCCAATTGCCGCGCGCGCACAGCCATGTCTAAACATTGTTCACGTGTTAAATTACTTAATATTTCTGTGGCTTTTCCTACACTCAACGCGGTTTGTTGTATCAACATAGCAGCGCCTGCATCGACTAAATACTGCGCATTGGTGGTTTGGTGGTCATCCACCGCAAACGGAAACGGCACCAATACACTTGCCACACCCACACACGCCAACTCAGCCACTGTGAGCGCGCCCGCACGACACACCACCACATCCGCCCATTGATACACCGTTGCCATATCATGAATAAACGCCACAGTTTCTGCCTGCACACCTGCTTGCTGATAGTTGGCTTGCAAGGCGGCAATATGTTTTTCACCGGCTTGATGGATCACTTCCGGCCGCAGCGCTTCTGGCATATTGGCAATGGCTTTTGGCAACACTTCATTCAAGGCCGCTGCGCCTAAACTACCGCCCACGACTAATACTTTTAAACGACCTTGATGTTTAGCGTAGCGTGCGTGCGGTGGCGCTAACTCTGCCAGCGCATCACGCACTGGGTTACCCACCAGTTGTGCTTGTTCACCTAATACCTTAGGAAACGCTACCAACACGCGGTCAGCCAATAGGCTTAATACTTTATTAGTCAGCCCAGCCACTGAATTTTGCTCATGAATCACCAAAGGTTTACCCAGCAACTTGGCCATCGCACCACCTGGGAATGCCGCAAAACCACCCATGCCCAACACCACATTGGGCTGATGCATGCGTATAGCCTGCCACGCTTGCTTAAAGGCAGTGACCAATTTAATGGGCAATAGCAACCAGCCTACTAAACCTTTACCGCGCACACCGCGCATGGTGATGGTGGCAGTGCTATAGCCTTTGCCTTCAATCAAGCGGTTTTCCATACCCCCTGCTGTGACTAGCCATACAATGTTCCAACCATGTGCTTTTAAATAATCGGCCACCGCCATCGCCGGATAGACGTGACCACCGGTACCCCCAGCCATCACCATCAGCGTGTGTTTGTCAAAACGTGTAATTGCGCTCCCTAACATCATGTTGGCAGGCCTTTTTGTAGTCTTCTGTTTTGGTTACGGCATAACTTGCTGCGCAAGTGAGCCTGCGTAAACTTAAATTTGATTTGTGCTTCCATATCCTTCTGATATGCGTTTTGGTTACGGCCGCTACGCTTAACATTTGCGCTGCAAATATTAGCCTGCACCGAAACCGCCTCGTGGCTGCGCACAGCACTGATTAAATGCGTGATTCCACTCATGTTGGCAAGCCCTTCTGTAGCCGGCGGTTTTCATAATCAATTCTGAGTAAAATGGCCATGGCAATACAATTGGCTAAAATGCCACTGCCGCCAAAGGACAATAAAGGCAAAGTTAAGCCTTTGGTGGGTAGCACGCCCATATTGACGCCGATATTAATAATGCCTTGCACGCCTATCCACACGCCTATACCTTGGGCTAACAAAGCTGAAAAATAGCGCTCATTGGCGACCGCTTCTTTGCCTATGCCAAAGGCGCGGATGACTATCCATACAAACAAGCCCAATACCGTCAGCACGCCGACAAAGCCTAGCTCTTCGGCAATCACGGCCAGTAAGAAATCGGTATGCGCTTCTGGCAAATACAGTAACTTCTCAACACTGGCGCCTAAGCCAACGCCAAACCACTCGCCACGACCAAACGCAATGAGGGCATGCGATAGCTGGTAGCCTTTGCCATACGGATCTGCCCACGGGTCCATAAAGCCAATCACACGCTGCATGCGGTAAGGTGAGCTTTTAATCAGCACCACAATCGCAATTGGCAAGAATATCAACAGCCCAGCAAAGATTTTGCCGTTAATGCCGCCCAGCCATAAAATAGAAATGGCAATGGCGGCAATCACCGCAAATGCGCCAAAGTCTGGTTCGCGTAGTAATAAAAAGCCGACCAAAATCATGACCGCCACCATAGGCAAAAAGCCTTTGACGATGCTGTCCATTTGCTCGGCTTTACGCACGGCGTAATCTGCCACATACATGGCGGCAAATAGCTTCACAAATTCTGACGGTTGCACGTTAATCACCACCAATGGCAACCAACGCTGACTGCCATTGACGTTACGACCAACGCCGGGGATGAGCACCAACACCAGTAAACCTAAGCCAAATATAAACAAATACGGCGCCATTTTTTGCCACAATGCAACAGGCACTTGAAATGCCACCGCACCCGCACATAGGCCAATCAAGATAAACATGGATTGCCTGACCAAGTAATAGGTGGTTTTATGGCCGGTATCAATATCGGCTTCGGCAATCGCAATCGAGGCGGAATACACCATGACCAAGCCCAAGCCTAGCAAAATCAAGGTGACCCATAACAACATTTGGTCGTAATTAGGTGCGCTGATGCGCTCACGTGAGGAGATGACGGGCCCTAACATAAGGCTACCTCGAGCGCTTTCACCGTTTGTATAAACACTTCGGCGCGGTGCACATAATTTTTAAACATATCAAAGCTGGCGCAGGCTGGAGACAACAACACAGCATCGCCAAGGGATGCCACTTTATGTGCAATCGCCACCGCTTCGCGTAAATCAATGGCGTCATAAATAGGCAAATCAGACGCCAACAAAGCCGCTTCAATCAGTGGGGCATCGCGTCCAAACAAGACCACCGCACGTGCATTGGCCTGCACCGCTTCTAGCAACGGGCTAAAATCTTGCCCTTTGCCATCACCGCCCGCAATCAGTACCACTTTTTGTGGCTGGCCATGCTTGGTCATGCCTTTAATGGCGGCACACGTGGCGCCTACATTAGTGCCTTTAGAGTCATCATAAAAATCAATGCCTTGAATATTGGCTACCCACTCTACGCGGTGTGGTAAGCCTTTAAACTCCGCCAGCGCATGCATAATGGTGGTTTTATCTATGCCTATGCTGCTGCACAAAGCTGCGGCTGCCAATGCATTGGCGACATTATGCTGACCAGATATTTTCAAATCAGTCACGGGCATCCACTTACGTTGGCCACTTGCTAACCAAACTTCACCGTTTTTAATCACACCAAAATCTGCGTAATTGAGGGCGGGATTTAACCCAAAAGAAATACTTTCGGTCGTGGCAAGTGCTAGGCTAATTGGGTCATCGCGATTCACTACCGCCAACGTTGCATTGAGATAAATGCGCGCTTTGGCCTCAGCATAGGCTTGTATGCTGTCATATCTGTCCATATGGTCTTCACAGATATTCAAGATAGTCGCCACATCCACTTTTAAATGTGAGGTGGTTTCTAGTTGAAAGCTAGACAGCTCTAGCACATACACATCAGGCACTGGCATATCGAGTGTATCCAATACTGGCAAGCCGATATTGCCCGCCACCACTGTATTCAACCCGGCTTTTTTGCAAATTTCACCCACCAATGAAGTCACCGTGGTTTTGCCGTTGGAGCCAGTAATCGCAATCACTTTGGCAGACTGTGGGCGGTATAAGCCAAATAGCTCAACATCACCCACCACTTCAACACCCTGTGCAATGGCCGCTTGCACAGCAGAGTCGGCCAAGGGTACGCCCGGACTCATCACTATCAATTCGGCAGCTTGTAACACGGCGGGCTCGAATGGGCCAGTATGAATGTTGACGTGTGGGTATTGCTTAGCCAACGTATCAATCGCGGGTGGCTGCAGACGCGAATCCGCCATAGACACCTGCGCGCCTTGCTTAAGCAGCCAGCGCATAGCCGATAGCCCGGTTTCACCTAGCCCGAGCACCAGCACGCGTTGATTGATGAGTGATTTTTTCATTTAACTTGTATTAATTAATGTTCGATTTATCTTAATTTCAATGTGGATAAACCCACTAGCACTAACATCATGGTAATAATCCAGAAGCGCACGACCACTTGCGTTTCTTTCCAGCCTTTTTGCTCGTAATGGTGATGCAGCGGCGCCATTAAGAAGATACGTTTACCTGTGCCCGTCAGCCGCTTGGTATATTTAAAGTACAGCACTTGAATGGCGACTGAAAACGTCTCCATCACAAACACGCCACCCATAATAAACAGCACAATTTCTTGCCGTACAATCACTGCTACCACACCCAATGCTGCGCCTAATGCCAAGGCACCGACGTCACCCATAAACACTTCGGCCGGGTAGGCGTTAAACCATAAAAAGCCTAAACCAGCGCCAGCAATAGCCGCGCAAAACACCATCAGCTCGCCTGCACCTGCAACATAGGGAATGCCCAAGTATTTGGAGAAATATAAGTGACCAGCGACATAAGCAAAAATGGCCAGCGCACTGCCCACCATCACGGTTGGCAAAATGGCTAAGCCATCTAAGCCGTCGGTTAAGTTGACGGCATTGCTGCTACCGACAATGACAAAATAGCTCAGCAAGATAAAACCGATTGCACCTAGCGGCAGCGTCCATGCCTTAATAAACGGGACGATGAGTGTGGTTTCTACTGGTGAAGCCGAGGTTTTATAGATAAAAATCGCCACACCCAAACCAATGACGCTTTGCCAAAAATATTTAGCTTTTGCAGATAAGCCTTTTGGATTTTTATAGACCACTTTGCGGTAATCATCGACCCAACCGATAGCACCAAAACCTAATGTGGTAATCAGCACCACCCACACAAAACGATTATGCAAATCTGCCCACAGCAAAGTGGCGATGGCAATGGCCACCAATATCAGCGCACCGCCCATGGTCGGCGTGCCGGCTTTAATTAAATGGGTTTGTGGGCCATCATCACGCACTGATTGGCCGACCTTGTATTGCGTTAGCTTTCTAATCATACCGGGACCAACAATAAACGAGATGGCCAAGGCCGTCAGCGTTGCCAATACCGCGCGCAAGGTAATGTAATTAATCACATTAAATCCACGAATATCGTGTGCCAACCAGCGTGCTAATTCTAATAACATGATGTTTCCCCCTATGCCTTCTGCACTTGTTTAGTTTGGCCTGCTTCTAATAAATCAACGACACGTTCCATGCGCATAAATCTGGAGCCTTTGACCAATACCGTGACCCCTGCTTGCATGTGTGATTTAACGGCGGAAACTAGTGCGTCTAAGTCAATAAAATGTTGCGCATTCGCACCAAACGCCTTCGCTGCACCTGCACTTAAGTCACCAAACGTCATCAACTGGTGTATACCTTTGGCTTTGGCATAGCGCCCAACTTCTGCATGCATAATCGCTGCATCGGCACCCAGTTCGCCCATGTCGCCCATCACCATCAATGTGGCGCCCTGCAACTTGCTTAGCACATCAATGGCGGCTTTCATGGAGTCAGGATTGGCGTTATAAGTATCATCAATCAGCGTGGCTGCATTAAAGCCAGCCTTGTGTTGCAGCCTGCCTTTTACGCCAGCAAACTGTGACAAGCCTTGTGCAATACTGGCGTTAGTGACACCCAGCGCTACTGCGGCAGTGCTGGCGGCCAAGGCGTTATACAGGTTATGTACACCTAATACTGGCAAGGCAAATTCCACCGCTCCATTGGGTGTGGTCAAGTGCACTTGCATCTCACTGCTGCCTTCGGTATAACTTGCTGAGACATCGGCTGGCGCTGTTAAAGCAAAAGTCAGCACTTTTCTCTGGGTGTTCAGTGAGCGCCAATAGTCAGCAAATGGGTCATCGGCATTCATCACCGCAATGCCGTCGTCCGCCAAACCGGCAAAAATTTCACCTTTGGCTTGCGCAATATTTTCCCGTGAGCCCAGTTCGCCTATATGTGCAATACCGGCGTTGTTAACCACCGCCACATTGGGTTTGGCAATATGTGTTAAATAATCAATCTCGCCCAAATGGTTCATGCCCATTTCTAACACTAAATATTGGTGCTGCGCACGCGCTTTTAGTAGCGTCAGTGGTAAGCCTATATCATTATTTAGATTGCCATAGGTGGCATGGATGCACGCGGCATCGCCCGTGGCGGCCGCTAAAATGGCATGCAACATTTCTTTGGTAGTAGTTTTGCCATTGCTACCGGTGATGGCGGCCACAGGCGCCTTCAACTGTTGACGCCAATGCGCCGCCAATTGACCCAAAGCCAAGCGCGTATCTGCCACCAGCACCGCTGGACTAGCGGCACTATTGGCATCAGAAATCAATACAGCAGCCGCGCCTTTTGCCAAGGCTTCAGTTGCAAATTGATTGCCGTCAAAACGCTCACCTTTGATGGCCACAAACAGCTGTTGCGCTAAGATCATGCGCGTATCAGTGCCCACACTGCTCACTTGCACATCTGCACCACGCAATTGCCCGTGCACGACTTGGGCTACCTCAGAGAGCCACATCATGGATGCACCTCGGCATAACTGGCCAATACCAACTCAGCCTCTTGCATATCGCTAAAGTAGTGCTTGACCCCTTTGATTTCTTGGTAATCTTCATGCCCTTTACCGGCAATCAGCACCACATCTTCAGGATTTGCAGAGAGTATGGCGATGGAAATGGCTTTAGCTCGGTCTTCTTCTACTATGTATTGCGTGCCCATGCCGGCTAATACGGCTTGAATAATATGTTGCGGATCTTCGCTTCTGGGGTTATCGGTCGTCACCACCGCCACATCGGCCAACTGATCAACCACGCGCCCCATTTCGGCACGTTTACCGGCATCACGGTCGCCTCCGCAGCCAAACACACAAATCAGTTTTGATTTGGTCAGCGTTCTTAAGGTGCTGAGTACTTTTTCCAGCGCATCGGGTGTGTGGGCATAATCCACCACGACCGTTGGCAACTTGCCACCGCCCACAATTTGCATGCGACCACTGACGGGTTTTAATTGGCTGATAGCAAAAATAGCATCTTCAAAGCTGACTTCCGACACCAACAAGGTGGCCAACACAGCCAAGGTGTTATACACATTAAATTCACCAATCAACTTCACCTTAATGTCGGCGTCGCCATAAGGGGTGGTGACATGGGCGGTAAAGTAGCTGTCGTGATAGACCACATTGGTGGCGCGTACTTCGCCAGAGTGCATGCCATAGGTCAGCACATGCTTAAACTCTTCGTTCAACTCTTCTGCCAGCACTTTGCCAAATAAGTCGTCATGATTAATCACGCTAGCTTTTAGACTACGCCAAGCAAATAATTTGCGCTTGGCGTCCTCATAAGCCGCCATAGTTCTGTGATAATCCAAATGATCGCGCGTCAGATTAGTGAACACTGCCACATCAAACTCGGTGCCGTTAAGACGCCCTTGGTCTAGCCCATGTGAGGACACTTCCATGGCCACGACTTTAGCGTCGCGGCTGACATAACGTGCCAGCATTTTTTGTAATTCTATCGGTCCAGGCGTCGTGTTTTGCGTAGGCTCTAATGCATTTAAAAAGCCATTGCCCAAGGTACCGACCACAGTAGCAGCTTGATCAAGGTGATTAAACGCTTGCGCTATCCAATGTGTGACCGAGGTTTTGCCGTTGGTACCAGTCACGCCTATCGCCAACATATTGGCAGAAGGCTTTTTATAAAACTGGCTGGCAATATGACCTGCTTGCAGCTTCAAATGCGGAATGGCAATGTTTTTAATGTCCCATTTCGGGTTCCAATTAAAGCCGTTTTCCTCCCACACCACTGCCACAGCGCCGTTTTTAATCGCATCCGCAATATAATCACGGCCATCACTCGTCTCACCAGGGTACGCAATAAACAAACTGCCTGGCTCTACCAAGCGACTATCGGAAGTGATACCAGAAATGGGCGCCTTGATTAAATAACGGGTCATACCACTTCCTTTACGTCAGGAATATCAGCCGGAATCACTACATTGTCATTGGGTGCATCATTGGGCACAGCCAACATGCGCAAAGCATCCGTCATCACCGCGCTAAACACGGGAGCGGCAATGGTGCCGCCATAATATTCGCCGCTGGTAGGCTCATCCACCATCACCGCCATAATCAAACGTGGGTTAGAGGCTGGCGCCATGCCCACAAATGAGCCGACGTATTTATCCGCCAAATAGCCTGATGGGCCCAATTTATGCGCAGTGCCGGTTTTACCGGCCACGCGATAGCCCGCCACTTGTGCCCGTAATGCAGTGCCACCCGGCTGTACCACCAGCTCCAACATGTCTTTGATGTCATTGGCTACTTTGGCCGAAAATACTTGATGGCCGACCGGCGCTTCTTGCAATTTAAGCAAGGACACTGGCATCAGTTCGCCTTCATTAGCAAACACGGTGTAAGCACGCGCCAACTGCAATAGCGTTAAGCTAATGCCGTGACCATACGACATCGTCGCTTGCTCAATCGGGCGCCAGTTTTTGTAATTGCGTAAACGTCCAGAGGCCTCACCCGGGAAGCCAATATGCGTAGGTGTACCAAAACCCAATTGATTAAAGGTCGACCATAGCACTTCGCGCTTTAAGCTAAGCGCCATTTTGGCGGCGCCAACGTTGGAGGATTTTTGAATCACTTGTGACACCGTCAGGATGCCGTTGGGATGCGCATCGTGGATGACCGCTGGACCTATGGCCATATGGCCAGGTGCAGTTTGAATTTTGGTCTCCGGCGTGTAATCGCCAAACTCCATGGCCGCCGCGGCCGTCATAGGTTTCAGCGTTGAACCCGGCTCAAACATATCAGTAATGGCGCGGTTACGCGTTTTACCTTTGATATTGACTGGATTATTCGGGTTATAGCTTGGCAAATTGACCATCGCCAATACTTCTCCCGTTTTAGCATCCAGCACCACCGCCGCACCGGCTTTGGCTTTGAATTTTTCTAACGATTTTGATAACTCTCTAAACGCCAAATATTGGATACGGCGGTCTATGCTCAGCACCAAATCATGGCCATCTTGTGGCACTTTGACAGCCTCAAGGTCTTCAATAATATGTCCACGCCTGTCTTTCATGACCTTACGGCTGCCAGCTTTGCCAGATAGCTGCGCATTTTTAGCCAACTCAAAACCTTCTTGGCCGTTATCATCAATCCCAGTAAAGCCAACAATATGCGCCGAGACATCCCCCGCAGGGTAGAAGCGTTTATACTCACGTTGCATAAAAATGCCAGGGATTTCCAAGCTCATCACCTGTGCCGCCAAATCTGGTGAGACTCTTCTTTTAATATAGACAAACTCGCGTTGCGTGTTGGCAACTTTTTTATCAAACTCTTTTACCTTCAGGCCCAGTAACTTAGTAAGTGCTAACTTCTGCTTAGCATCAATTTCCACATCGGGTGGGCTAGCCCATATCGATTCCACCGGACTACTAATCGCCAACAATTCATTGTTTCTATCCACTATTTTGCCGCGATAGGCTTGTAAAGGAATAGTGCGGGTATAACGTGCATCGCCCTTTTTCTGTAAAAACTCTTTATGCATGCTTTGCAAATAGACACCGCGCGCAAATAAGCCGGCGAACAACGTCATGATGCCTATCAACAGCACCCTGCGACGCCATACTGGCAATTTGACTAATCGATGTTGACTTTGCTTGAGCAGCATAACCGTAGCGCTTAATGCAATCCTTCTAAATTAATGACTTGAATTCGTTTAACATCTGGCACTTGCATGCCCAATTTTTGCTGCGCATAGTCTTCTAAGCGCGAATGCATGGCCCAGGTACTTTGTTCCAATTGCAATTGTCCGTATTCGGTTTGGTATTCTCTGGCCAAATCCTCTTGCTGCTCCAACTCAAAATACAACTTACGCGCCTTATGCTGCGAGGTAATCACACCCAACGCCACCAGCATCAGCAAGCCAAATAAAATCAGATTCATTTTGGTCATGCCACTGCCGTCCGTTCTGCCACGCGCATCACCGCACTGCGGCAACGCACATTGCGCTTAATTTCTGCCGCACTCGGCTTAATCGCTTTACCCACCGCCATAAATCTGGGCTGTGGTAAATCTTTGGCCTTGACTGGAAAATTGGCGGGTAAATCGTCTCTATCTTGCTCGCCCTGAATAAAGCGCTTGACTATGCGGTCTTCCAGCGAGTGAAAGCTAATCACCACCAAGCGCCCGCCTACCGCTAGCAGCGATAAACATTGGGGCAAAATTAGCGATAATTCCTCAAGCTCTTGATTGACGAAAATCCGTAAAGCTTGAAAGGTGCGTGTGGCTGGATTCTGCCCCGGTTCGATCTTGGGGATTGCACCTGCCACGACCTTGGCAAGCTGCCCTGTAGTGGTGATGGCATGCCCATCTTCGCGCTCTTTAATAATCGCCCTTGCAACCTGCTTAGCAAACCGTTCTTCACCATAATATTTAACAACCTCCCCCAATTGTTTTTCAGAAATCGTCGCCAGCACTTCAGCCACAGTCTTGCCCCGTGTCTGATCCATGCGCATGTCCAACGGACCATCAAATCTAAAACTAAAACCACGCTCAGCTTCGTCTATCTGCGGCGAAGAAATACCTAAATCCAACAAAATACCATCCACCTTGCTCAGTTGATGCGCATCCGCCACCGCTTGGATCTCAGAAAAATGACGGTGGGCAATCGCAAATCGGTCATCCGCTATAGCTTGTGCAGCGGTTATCGCCATCACATCTCGATCCATGGCAATCAAACGGCCTTCAGGACCCAGCCTAGACAAAATCAGACGGCTATGCCCACCCCGACCAAACGTGCCATCGATATAGACGCCATCGGGCTTGATGGCCAATGCATCAACGGCTTCCTCTAATAACACGGTGATATGGGATTCTGATTGCGTCATATTCGCTAGCGACACTGAGACTGATGTGGGCGCCGAAGCAGCGCCCTTCATCATAGTGAAAAACCTTCTAACTCTTGTGGGATGACCAGATTATCGGCGGCCATCAACTGCTCTAATTGCTGATCCCAAGCTTGCACATCCCACAATTCAAAATGCGTACCTTGCCCAACTAACATGACTTCCTTGTCCAGCTTGGCAAATTTTCTAAGCACAGCGTTCACCAATAAACGGCCTGCCGTGTCCAAGGTCAACACATCCGCCTGCCCCACAATCATGCGCTGTATGGCACTGATTTGCGGATTGAAGCTAGACAGGCTGGTAAGTTTAGCTTCAATCGGTGACCAAGCATCTGTTGGGTACAAAATCAAACAACGGTGTGGATGTGCGGTTAACACCACATCGCCAGCACCCCCCGCAGTCAAGGCGTGCCTGTGCTTAGCTGGCACCGCCAGCCGACCTTTAGCATCCATACTGAGTTGGGTCGCACCACGAAACATTAAACGCTCTTCACCTTGACGACTGTTGGCGGCTGTCTAATGTCAATAACGCTTGACTAGACAATCCACTCATTATTGTTAAAAAACTCCACAATTCCACACAAAAAACCTCGTTCAAACACTATAGTTAAAAAAAAAGCGCTTTGCAAGCACTTTTTATAGATTTTCTTTATAAGACAACGACTTATGTAACTTTTATCTATATTTTAATAGTCATTAATAATCAATAGGATAGGGGTATGTATGAATGTACTGTCTAACAATAAGTCACTATGTAATTGAATTGAATATAAGGTGGTAAATTTAGCTGAAACTGAGCCCATTTGACTGAGCTAACAGCTGTGGTTTATCCCTCATATTGGGGATTGTGAAAACAAGCTGGATTGCTATGATTTGCGATGGTGAGTTACTTAACGGTATTCATAATTCACCCCTCCGCCGCACCCCTTGAGGGTGCGTTTTTTTTGGGCGCTGTATTTAAAAAAGCTAGCCGATAAGCCGGGTTCTGTCGTGCATTGCTGCACGTAACAGTCATTCATCTAGGCACACCATTACTGATGCACTCAAGCAACCTACCCGCCAGTGACGCGAGCCACGCCTTGCTATTTTCATAGCGTACTGGCCTATTTGGTCTTGCTGCGGATGGAGGTTACCGCGTTTCACCATAACTTAATATGCTCGTCTCTGTGGCCCTATTCCTCGTCTCACGACGTACGGCCGTTAGCCGTCATCCCGCTCTATGCAGCCCGGACTTTCCTCCCCTTGTTTGCACAAGCGGCGACTGTCTAGCTAGCTTTTTCCGCATTTTAGCACGCTTTGCAATGCAGCACTTGAGGATAGCCTAGTAGATTCAGGAGCGCCCAGCATGAACGCCAGCCTCAGCTTAAAATATGGTATGTTGTGCCTTTAATTAAACTAGCAAACTATGCGCAGCCAGTAAAATGATAAGAAAAACGCTTTCCAATAGCTTTCAACAATTTTTTCACTCCGAAAAATCCAGCGGTATTTTACTCATCACCTGTACGCTCATTTCGCTGCTGGTGACCAACTCGTATGCAGGTGCTGACTATTTAAGGGTTTGGCATCACGCTATTGCAGGCATGTCGCTATCACATTGGATTAATGATGGGCTGATGGCAATTTTCTTTTTGATGATCGGTCTAGAGCTAGAACGTGAACTGTATAGCGGTGAGTTGGCGGATTTTAAAAAAGCGTTACTCCCCATCTTTGCAGCACTGGGTGGCATGCTAGTGCCTGCCTTAATCCACTTGAGTTTAAATGCCAACACACCCACGCAGCCCGGTGTTGGCATACCTATGGCCACTGATATTGCGTTTGCCATTGGCATACTGGCGCTGCTGGGTAACCGCATACCCGCGTCACTTAAAGTCTTTGTGGTGGCGTTTGCTGTAATTGATGACTTAGGCGCCGCCTTGCTGATTGCTTTGTTTTACACCGCCCACCTCAACTTGGGCTATTTATTAGCTGCTGTTGCGGTATGGTTACTATTGGTGGGCTTTAATCGTATGCGTGTGATGTCACTGCTGCCTTACCTGATAGGCGGCGCGGTGCTGTGGCTGTTGATGCTTAAATCTGGCGTGCATGCCACCATTGCTGGTATTGCGCTGGCCTTTGCCATCCCATTTTCTGCTAAACGGGATGACGCAAAATCGCCATCACACCAGTTAGAACATCTACTGCACAAACCGGTGGCATTTATTATTTTGCCTATCTTTGCACTGGCCAATACTGGCGTATTGATAGATGCAGACTTGCTCAACGCACTGAGCAGCAACCTTAACTCTATAGGCATTATGGCAGGCCTAGTGATAGGCAAACCACTGGGCGTGGTATGTTTGTGCTGGATAGCGGTGCGTAGCGGGCTATGTAAGCTTCCGCCAGAGCTAAATTGGCGCCATATTATCGGCGCTGGCATTTTAGGCGGTATCGGTTTTACCATGTCCATCTTTATCACCAATTTAGCCTTTGTTGAGCAGGCTGAAGTGATTAACGCATCCAAAATGGCGATATTGATGGGCTCGCTGTTGGCTGGGATACTGGGCTACGCTTGGCTAAAATGGCTTACCAAAATACAACCTGAGTCAGCATAGCAAAGATCATTTAAGGCACACTTCCACCAGTGAAATAAGCCACCTTAACAAAAATGAGATTGTCGTGTATCGCCTTTAATCGCTAAACGATTTGCCATGCCACACTTTGCCCCGCCCTTAATGGCACCAATACATCGCCCTCAAACGGCAACTGCTCAGCCACTTGCCATGCTTGCTTTATTAAAGTGATATGGTCGGTATTTCTGGCTAAACCATAAAAGTCTGCGCCAAACCAGCTAGCAAACCCCTCAAGCCTATCCAATGCGCCTGCTTCTTCAAACGCTTCGGCGTATAACTCAATACCGGCATGCGCCGTGTACATACCTGCACAGCCACAAGCAGCTTCTTTGGCAGATTTTGCATGCGGCGCACTATCGGTGCCTAAGAAAAATTTGGGATTGCCAGAGATGGCGGCCTTGACCAAAGCCAACCTATGCTCCTCACGCTTCAATACAGGCAAGCAATAATGGTGCGGGCGTATGCCGCCAGTAAACATGGCGTTACGGTTCATTAATAAATGATGCGCGGTAATGGTAGCCGCCACATGCGCGTCTGCAGCCGCCACAAAGTCTGCTGCATCTTGAGTGGTGATATGTTCAAACACCACTTTTAATCCGGGAAACTTCTTGAGCAAGGGCGTCATTATGCGGTCAATAAACACTTTTTCACGGTCAAACACATCCACATGTGCATCCGTCACTTCAGCATGTACCAACAATGGCAACCCGACTTTTTCCATCGCCGCCAAGGCTTTGTCGCAGTGTAAAATGTTGCTGACACCAGAATCAGAATTAGTCGTCGCGCCAGCTGGGTAAAGCTTGACGCCATGCACAAAGCCACTGGCTTTTGCTTTAGTAATTTCGTCAGAACTTGTATTGTCGGTCAAATACAAGGTCATCAGTGGCTCAAACTGCATGCCCGTTGGCAACGCCTGCAAAATGCGCTCACGATAAGCCAAGGCCAAGTCGGTGGTGGTCACCGGTGGGCGCAAATTTGGCATCACGATGGCGCGAGCAAAACGATGTGCCGTATCTGGCAACACCGCTTTTAGTGCAGCACCATCTCTTAAATGTAAGTGCCAATCATCCGGGCGCGTGATGGTTAAAGTAGTGTTATTAGGCAAAGTAGTCGGTGTATTCATAGATTCAAGCATCGTTTAAGTGGGTCATAATTTATGTAGTGGCTGCTTTTAATTGCAGCGCAAACTCATATAAGTCGTTCTTTTTAAGTTGGGTAATGTCCACTGCCAATTTTACCGCTTGCTTAAGCGGCAAATCCGCCATCAATAGCCGCAAAATACGTTCTGCTTCTTCACTGATGGCCGCAGCCTCTTTGACTGGCGCAGCCTCCACCATCAGCACAAACTCACCACGTTGTTGATTGGCATCATTTGTCAGCCATTGTTTAGCCTCGCCTAATAAACAGCGATGAAAAGTTTCAAAGGTTTTGGTGATTTCGCGGGCAATGGTGATGCGCCTATCTGCGCCTAACACATGCGTTAAGTCCTCAATACATTCCACAATACGATGCGGTGCTTCATACAACACCAACGTCACGGTTTGGTGTTTCAACTCAGTGAGCTGTTTACGTCGTTGTGCGCCACTGGCTGGCAAAAACCCGACAAACATAAAGCCAGTTTGCGTAATACCAGAGGCGGATAATGCGGCAATCACTGCACTCGCTCCCGGAATCGGCACCACTTTGATGCCAGCCTTGCGCACCACATCCACCACCACCGCGCCTGGATCACTAATGCCCGGCGTGCCGGCATCAGTGACTAAGGCAATATGTTCGCCCGCATGCAATTGCGCTAATAACTTTTCTGCTGATTGATGTTCGTTATGCTCATGCACCGCAATCAGTTTTTTACTAATGCCCAAATGGGATAGCAAACCTGAGGTATGCCGCGTATCTTCAGCGGCAATGGCGTCCACTTGCTTCAGTGTCTCGATGCCGCGCACTGTCATATCCGCTAAATTGCCGATAGGCGTAGCCACCACGTATAATATGCCTGCTTGATTCATCCCTGCATTTTAAGCCAAAGCCTAGACAAAACCTATGAAATTTAGCGCCCATGAAACTGAATAAGGACAATCCCGGGCTGGCAGCCGAGAAATTAGCTGCAACTTTTTTAATGCAGCAAGGCCTTAAGTTGCTATGTAGTAACTTCCATTGCGCCTATGGTGAGATTGATTTGATTATGCAAGAAGGCAATACGCTGGTATTTGTTGAGGTGCGATTAAGAACCAATGCTAAATTTGGCTCGGCCGCAGCGAGCATTACGCCACAAAAACAGCAAAAACTCATACGCACAGCGCAATATTATTTACAACAACACGCTAGCCGCTTAGCTTGCCGCTTTGATGCCGTGCTCCTAAATGGCTACAATAGCGCACAGCCAGAATGGCTTCGTAATGCTTTTGAAACAATTTGAGCGTATTATTTTTGTAACAATCGCAGTCAGCCGCTGACTAATAGTCATCCGTTCAATACAAAAAAGTAAACCATCAGCCAGGAGTCTCCTATGAATTTCATGCACAAACTGCTCTTATCAATCGCCTGCGTCACACAACTCACAGCATGCTTTCCAGCCGTAGTCGGCGGTGCTGCCGCGGGTGGTGCCATGGCGGCAGATAGACGCACCTCTGGTAGCTTTATTGAGGATGAAAGCATAGAACTTAAAGCAATGAAGAAGATGAAAACCAACTTAGGTGAACACTCGCACGTCAACGTCACCAGCTTTAATGGCAACGTATTATTATCTGGTGAAGTGCCAGATGAAGGTAAAAAAGCATTGGCAGAATCACTACTTAAAGAAGTAGAACATATTCGCCAAGTGACCAATGAACTGACTATTGAGCCTAAAACCACCTTAGGTTCACGTAGCAGCGACACCTATATCACCTCAGTCGTCAAAACCAAGTTTTTAACGGAAAATAAATTTCCAGCCAATTACGTTAAAGTGGTGACAGAAAACAGTGTAGTGTACTTGTTAGGTGTAGTCACAAAAGAAGAAGCACAAGCCGCAGTGGACATTGCGCGCAATACCGACGGCGTGACTAAAGTCGTCAAAGTATTTGAATATTTGAATTAATAGGAAATCACATGTCAAGCAACGAAATTATTATTCAAGGCCTGACCTTGGCCGGCAAACCATTTCGCCCGAGTGATTGGGTGGACCGTATGTGCAGCACTTATGCCAGCTTTGGCGATGACAAAAAACTACGTTACTCACCCTATTTAAAACCCAAAGTACTGGACAATGTGCGCTGTTTGGCGATAGACATGAAACTGAAAGACGTTAACCCCGAAGGCTTTGAGCAATTAATACAGTTTGCCAACGAGAATGAGCTCACGCTGTTAGACCACACCGGTCAGCGCATCACCATCAGCGTTTAACGGCTGGGGAAGCCGTGGTGATCACACTTTCGATATAGCGTTTAGTCACTAACCCGCGTTTGATTTTCACCAACTCACCACGCGGGTTATAGAAATACGTGGTGGGCAGTACCTCTGCCTGACCGATTTGCGCAATCACACTGGCGTCACCCAATACAATAGGATAAGACACCAACATATCGTCAGCAAACTTCACTACCGCAGCTTGGTCGTCAGCATCAAAAGCAATACCGATCACCATCACATCTTGATTTTTTCGCGCGTCATACAACGCTACCAACTCTGGCATCTCTTCTAAGCAAGGCGGGCACCAAGTGGCCCAGTAATTCACGATGACCCACTTGCCTTGGTAATCCGCTAGCTTATGTAACTTGCCGGCAATATCAGTCACTGCAAACTGCGCCTTGCTATCAGCCACGGCATGGCCCGCCAGTAAGCACAGTAACCAAGTTAGATACAGGATGTTGCGTAGTTTCAAAGTTTAACCTTCGTTAATTCCAGCGTTTATTCCAGCCAATTCAGTGGCTAATCCGGTCATTTTCAATTAATATCTTATCAGTTTCTAGGAGTTCCCGTATGTCATTGAGCATTCAACTTGCGCCTTTAGATTTAACAGTAGACTCAACCGCGAAAACCCAACCGCAAAAAATTGTTGCGTTTACTAGAAGCCTGCTTCACACCGAGCCGCTTTACGCGACCAGCAGACTGTTAGAAGAGCTCAAGCTGTTGAATCGACAAAAAATGGATGCAGACACGCGCATTAGCAGCTTAGAACTATATCGCAAAATCACTTTAGAACTCTCGCACGAACTTGAGCTGGTATATGGCGAAGCCAGCACGCCACTATCCAGAGAAGGTGCTCACAGTGCCGCATTAGCTGAGGCGTTATGGCTAGAAACAGGCTATGGTTATAAACGTGCGCTTGTCGATTTAAAACATAAACTGTTTAATTTGCACGAAGATAAGCAGCATTCGTTAGTCATACTGCGCATTTTAGAGTCGCTTAAAAACCAGGCCTTGGTGAACTATTTAACCTACACCGCACCACCAGCAAGCTTGTGGTCTGATTTGCATAAGATGTACTTTCATGCCTTACAACTATCCTTAGAAGATGTTGAAGTTAAGCCACACAGCTTGATAAACAATAAAACGATTAACTTGGTGTATATCCAAGTGTTATTAATGAACCTAGCCAACCCGACTAGGTTAGATAAACCCAGCATTAAAAAAATGGCGCATTATGTCGCAAGCCTTGCCAAATATGCTGAGCTGCGCGGCATGGGCATCATAGAAAACGCCAACGGTGTGTTTTTAATCGAGTTAGACTCGCAGAAGTCTGCCGTGCCTTATTTGAAAAATAGAAATACGCCTAATGTAGAAACCGATATTTTATTGGTGACGGTAGAGGTGGCGCGTCAAATTCACCAGCAGCTTAAGTATATACAGCGCAACAAACACATCAGCGAGGCACCACTGCCAACCACTGCACTTGATGTGGTGGATGAAGACCTACTGACCCACCTCATTAAATATTTTGGCACCAATAGCACACGTGCTTTTCCACGGCTAGAAAAAAAATATTCGGCCGATTTAGCCATAGGCTTAGAAGCCTCTTGTATTTTGTTTAGGTCTAAAAAACGGATTAACGATGATGTGCTATCCGAGTGGGAAATCATGAACATCAGCCCAGATGGCTATGCGCTACGTACCTCTCATTTGTTTGAACTGGCGGTAAATGTCGGGGATTTAATCACCATTATCGACCATCAGAATAACCTGTGGTCGGTCGGTCGCATTATTTGGCTGAGTGCAAAACCTGATCACCTCGAGGCCGGGATTAAATTGTTAGCGCCTTCGGCTACTTCAATCGCGATTAAACCTCAAAGTAAAAATGAGTTTAATAACGCACTGTTGTTGCCTGATATTAAAGCAGTGAGCGAACCGATTTCTATTGTGGCTTATCGTGGCTATTTAATGGAACGTAGTGTGATCGACATTAAGACTGGCAATAAAAAATCTAAACTACAAATCAAGCAGTTAATTGAACGCAGCGGAAGTTTTGAGCGCTTTGAATACAGCTTGATTGAACATGAATTATCTTGATATACTATGTTAAGTAGTTTCATTCAACACACACCATCACGAAACCATTCTTAATTAGCACTTTAATTACAGAAGTATCATTAACGAGGCAATAATGAGCGAACATATTATCCATTTAAGCGATGAAGGATTTGAGCAAGAAGTTCTGCAGTCGCCAACCCCTGTATTGGTAGACTATTGGGCAGAATGGTGCGGCCCTTGCAAAATGATTGCGCCTATCCTTGATGAAATCAGTAAAGAATATGCAGGTCGCTTAAAAGTCGCCAAACTCAATATTGACGACAATCAACAAACACCCCCTAAATACGGTATTCGTGGCATTCCTACCTTGATGTTATTTAAAAATGGCAACGTAGAAGCCACTAAAGTAGGTGCTTTGTCCAAATCTCAATTGACAGCATTTATTGACAGCAATATTTAATTTATACGACACTGAATTAACCCGGCTGGTTTAAACCAGATATAAACCAGCCCCTCCTTACCCCTCTTAACATTCTCTTAGTAAGTCACATCTAGCGAGCAATCACATGCATCTATCAGACTTAAAACATCTACCCGTCACCGAGTTAGTCGACATGGCCATCGCCAACGACATTGAAAACGCCAGCCGTATGCGCAAGCAAGACGTGGTATTTGCTATTTTAAAAAACAAAGCAAAAAAGGGTGACAGCATCTACGGGGATGGCACGCTAGAAGTATTGCAAGATGGTTTTGGCTTTTTACGCTCACCAGATACCTCCTACTTAGCAGGGCCGGATGACATTTATGTCTCGCCGTCACAAATCAGACGCTTTAATTTACATACTGGCGACAGCATACAAGGCGAAATCCGCACACCTAAGGATGGCGAACGCTATTTTGCCTTAGTGAAAGTGGACCAAGTCAATGGTGAAGCACCAGAGAATACCAAACATAAAATACTGTTCGAAAACTTAACGCCGTTATTCCCAACGCGTCCACTGACTTTAGAGCGCGATATTCGTGGTGAAGAAAACATCACCAGCCGCGTCATTGATATGATTGCACCTATTGGCCGCGGCCAACGTGGTTTATTAGTGGCCAGCCCAAAAAGCGGTAAAACAGTAATGATGCAAAACATCGCGCATGCCATTACCGCCAACCATCCCGATGTGATTCTGATTGTATTGCTGATTGATGAGCGCCCAGAAGAAGTGACAGAAATGACGCGCTCCGTACGCGGCGAAGTGGTGGCGTCTACTTTTGATGAGCCTGCGACACGTCACGTGCAGGTAGCAGAAATGGTATTAGAAAAAGCCAAACGCTTGGTTGAACATAAAAAAGATGTGGTGATTTTGCTCGACTCTATCACCCGTTTAGCACGTGCCTACAACACTGTGATTCCTTCATCTGGCAAAGTGTTGACCGGTGGTGTGGACGCCAATGCGCTGCAAAAACCAAAGCGTTTTTTTGGTGCGGCGCGTAATATTGAAGAAGGTGGTTCACTCACCATCATCGCCACCGCCTTGGTGGATACTGGCTCGCGTATGGATGATGTGATTTACGAAGAGTTTAAAGGTACTGGCAATATGGAAATCCATCTTGACCGCAAAATGGCGGAGAAACGCCTGTATCCAGCGATTAACGTCAATAAATCTGGGACGCGTAAAGAAGAGTTGCTCATCGAAAAAGATGTGTTACAGAAAATTTGGGTATTACGTAAATTGCTGTATCCAATGGATGACTTGGAAGCGATGGAATTCTTGCTAGACAAGATTAAAGGCACTAAAAACAATGCTGACTTTTTTGACAGCATGCGCCGTGGCTAGTCATTGATAAATTATTGATTATGCATTGCCAAAGCAATGGTTTTACTGCATAATGCGCGGTTTACTGCAACTGCTTAACATTAGAGAGAAAAGCATGAAAGCTGATACCCATCCAAATTACCCAGAAATTAATGTGACTTGCAGCTGTGGCAGCAAGTTTAAAACACGCTCTACCCATGGTCGTGACTTAAGCATTGAGGTGTGTTCTCAATGTCACCCGTTCTATACTGGCAAACAAAAGATTTTAGACACGGCTGGTCGTGTTGAGAAGTTCAAACAAAAATACGGCATGTAAGTGTGAGAAATACGCAGAAAAGGCAGCTAAGCTGCCTTTTTTGTTTTAATTTAGCTACTATACAACTCTATTGTGCTTTAAACATTATGACGACAACTCATGCGCTTTGATTTAGACCATGACTGGCAAGGCAATATGTCGACGCCACGCGCCAAAATTGGCGAGCGGGCTAAAACACACTTATTGCTAGTGTTATGCGCCATTTGGTTGTGTTTCGGTCTCATCGGCCACTCGCCTTGGAAACCGTTCGAGTCGCAATCCATCAGCATTATCCTCTCCATGCTGGACGGTGGAAGTTGGCTTACGCCATTGGCCGCAAGTCATACCAGCTTAGAAAATCCGCCGCTGTACTATATCGTAGCGGCCTTGTTTGCACGCGCACTCAACCCATTGTTATCGATGCATGATGCTGCGCGTCTCAGCTCGGGCGTGTGGATGTTGATGACACTCATGTTAGTCGGCATGACAGGCCGTGAGCTATGGGGCAAAGGCATAGGCCGCCAGACCAGTTTTGTGTTGATTGGTTGCCTAGGTTTGGTGATCAGTGCACATACCATCACGCCAGCTGTATCCAGCCTAACCGGTATAGCCGCAGCGTTTTATGCGCTGGCTTTGGCCAAGCGCAGACCCTACAGAGCCGCCGTATTGTTGGGCTTGGGGTTGGCTGTTAGCTTTTTATCCACTGGCTTACTCCCTACACTAATCATTACTGTTAGCTGCTTAACGCTGCCTTTATTATTTTCTGCGTGGCGTAACCAAGCCTATGCCTTGGTACTGGTGCTGGCCACCCTATGTGCTGCACCTCTTATGCTTAGTTGGCCTGCATTAAGTCTGTATTACTCAACAGCGTTGTTCAACAGTTGGTGGGCCAATAGCCTGAGTAATCTGCAGCAAATGCTGCATGTCTATTTTCTAAGAACACTGGTATGGTACGCGTGGCCGGCACTGCCGTTAGCACTATGGGGTGCTTGGCGTTTTAGAAAACAACTGTTGATACAAACGCGTTTTCAACTGATTTGGGTGTTTTTTGTAGTGGCGCTTATTTGCATAGGGTTTGCGGCTGAACGTAAAGAAATTTTTGCTTTACCGCTGTTGATTCCACTCACTGCCATGGCTGGGGGCAGTATTGAAACCTTAAAACGTGGGGCGGCGGGCGCACTTAATTGGTTTGGACTGATACTGTTTGGTATTCTCAGTACGCTTATCTGGCTAGGCTGGGCGGCCATGATGACGGGCTCGCCAGCGAAAATCAAAGAGCGCATGCTATTTTTATCTGGCTTGCCGCAGCTAGAATTCAATATGTTTGCGTTAATGGTAGCGTCTGCAGTCAGCTTGATCTGGCTATTTGCCATTTTCCGCTCTCAACACTCTAACCGCTCAGCTGCTACCAACTGGGCCATCGGCATGACCTGTGTCTGGACATTACTGATGACCTTATGGCTGCCTATGATTGAGTCTGCCAGAAGCTACGCCACCGTATTCACTAGCTTAAAAAACGCCTTGCCTGCCCGCTATGCCTGCATCAACAGCCACCGCCTTGGCGATCCTGAATCCGACTTATTACATTACTATGCCCAGATCAAAACCTACCACTTAGAAACCAACCCGCAACTAAATTGCGATGTTTATTTGATTCAAGATGAACGTGGTCGAGAAAAGGTAGAACCTGGTAGCGATTGGCACTTAATTTGGCAAGGCAAGCGCATCAGCGATCGCAAGGAAAGTTTTAGGTTGTTTAAAAAGAATACTGAGTAGGGCTTTAAGCGATATGTTGCTGGATGGCTTCCATGACGCGAGGATGCAAGCCCGCACCTTGGTGCTGTTTGACATGCGCCACAATAGAGTTAATCATGACCGAATTCCAAAAGCGTTGTAAATGTCCTGCAATGTCTTTTTTTGCTAACTCTGCGTCCGGGCAAGCCTCAAAAAAATCGCCAATCTGATTCGCCATTTTAATTAATTTTTCAGTGTCCATCGTTTCCACTTATCGTTTTCTATTTGTGATGCGCCAATTGGCGCGTTTGATTCTAAGATTTTGACTCTAAGATTCTGTGCGCATGGCTATATACCACGTATTGCTTATCACGCACAAAGCCCAGTAAAGTGACATTACTAAGCTCGGCAATTCGCACCGCCAAACCAGTGGGTGCAGAAATCGCCGCCAATAGGTCATAGCCTAGCATCGCCACTTTCTGTACCATTTCGTAACTGGCGCGGCTGGTGGTGACTATAAAACCACCTTGTTGCTTAGCTTTGGCTAATGCCCCTAGCAATTTATCCATGGCGTTGTGACGACCTACATCTTCGCGCACCCAACCGATATGACCATCGTCATCAGCCCAAGCACACGCATGGGTTGCCCCGGTCACTTGCTGTAGTACTTGTAAGGTCTGGATAGCCTGATGCGCCTTAAAAATACTGTCCTCACTAATCGCATGGGTCACCGCTGACTGCTTGACTGGTTCGGGCAAGCGAAATACCTGACTTAAACTTTCCGCCCCACATAAGCCACACCCCGTGCGCCCCACCATGCTGCGTCTACGTTCTTTTAAATGCGCAAAACGCTCGCTGGCGATTTCTATTTGCAACTCAATACCGTTGGCTTGCGGCATCACCTCTAGTGCGTACAACTCACTTGGCTGCTGCAAAATGCCTTCAGTTAAAGAAAATCCTAAGGCAAAATCTTCCAAATCTTGTGGCGTTGCCAGCATCACCGCATGTGAAATGCCATTGTATACCAACGCAATTGGCACCTCTTCTGCCAGCTGATCAACAATATGCCGACGTTGTCCAGCTCGCACCTGTTGTACAGCATAGGCTTGAGACGCCAACTGTTGAGTTAGCGCCTCGTCTGCAAAAAATTGCCCCATGGTCAATGCTGGTACTTATTCCACCACCGCTGGCTTGGCTGGCAATATACCAGTTAAACTAATTTGTTCTTCACTAAAGTGTTGGTAATCTTGTTGCCAATTGGATAATTGGTTCACGCGCGACACCTGCACCGCTGTCACTTTATATTCAGGACAATTGGTCGCCCAATCTGAATTATCAGTGGTAATCACATTAGCGCCTGATTCCGGATGATGGAAGGTAGTGTAGACCACGCCCGGTTGTACGCGCTCTGTAATGGTGGCACGCAATACCGTCTCACCCGCGCGGCTGGTAATGCCTACCCAATCGCCTTCTAATATGCCACGGTCCTCAGCATCATGCGGATGGATCTCAATCACATCCTCTTTATGCCAAGCCACATTTTGTGTGCGGCGTGTTTGCGCACCAACGTTATATTGTGAGAGGATGCGGCCTGTGGTCAGTATTAACGGATACTTGGCGTTAACTTTTTCGGTCGTCGGCACATACTGAGTCACAAAGAACTTACCTTTACCACGCACAAATTCATCAATATGCATGGTGGGCGTGCCCTCTGGCGCTTCATCATTGCATGGCCATTGTATGCTACCCAGTTCGTCTAGTTTCTTAAAGCTAACGCCTTTAAAAGTAGGCGTGAGCGCAGCAATTTCATCCATAATCTCACTGGCATGCCCATAATTCATCTCATACCCCAAGGCTTTAGACAGCATGGCGGTAATTTCCCAATCCTCATAACCGTTTTTCGGCGCCATTACTCGACGCACAGGGGAGATGCGACGCTCGGCATTGGTGAAGGTACCACTCTTCTCTAAAAACGAAGCGCCCGGGAAGAACACATGGGCAAACATGGCCGTTTCATTCAAGAATAAATCTTGTACGATGACACATTCCATGGCCTCTAAAGCATGGGTCACATGTTGCGTATCAGGGTCTGATTGCGCGATGTCTTCACCGACACAATACAGCGCTTTAAAGCTGCCTTCTGTGGCTAAATCTAACATATTCGGAATGCGTAAGCCAGGGTCAGCACTCAATGGACGTCCCCAAGCGGACTCAAATAGCGCACGCGTTTCGTCATCCGCCACATGGCGATAGCCTGGATACTCATGCGGCATAGAGCCCATATCACAAGAGCCTTGCACATTGTTTTGACCACGCAATGGGTTAACGCCTACGCCTTCGCGGCCGACATTACCAGTCGCCATCGCTAAGTTAGCAATGCCCATCACCGTAGTAGAGCCTTGGCTATGCTCAGTCACGCCCAAGCCGTAGTAAATGGCGGCATTGCCACCGGTGGCAAATAACCTAGCAGCGTCACGCATTTTTTGCGGATCTACACCAATGTCTTTGGCTAAGCTTTCGGGTGAGTTTTCTGGCTTGGCAACAAAATCTCGCCATGCTTCATATGAATCCCACTCACAACGGGCTTTGACAAAGTCTTCTTTCACCAAGCCTTCGGTCACAATCACGTGCGCTAATGCCGTCACCAACGCTACGTTAGTGCCTGGACGTAAATTCAAATGGTAATCAGCGCGCACATGTGGTGAATTTTCCACCAAGTCAATGGCACGTGGGTCTGCAATTATCAGCTTGGCGCCTTCACGTAAACGGCGTTTCATCTGTGAGGCAAACACCGGGTGGCCATCGGTAGGATTAGCACCGATAATTAAAATCACATCTGATTGCATGACAGAGTCAAATGTTTGCGTACCGGCAGATTCACCTAAAGTTTGTTTTAAACCATAGCCAGTGGGGCTATGACAAACACGGGCACAGGTATCAACGTTATTGCTACCAAATACCGCGCGCACTAATTTTTGTGTAACGTACACTTCTTCGTTGGTGCATCGAGATGAAGTAATACCGCCTACCGCATCTTTGCCATATTTGGCTTGAATACGCGTAATTTCACTGGCTGCGTAGTTGATCGCTTCATCCCAACTCACGGTTTGCCATGGGTCTTGGATAGACTTACGTATCATCGGTGTAGTGATGCGGTCTTGGTGCGTAGCGTAGCCCCAAGCAAAACGGCCTTTGACGCAAGAATGGCCATGATTGGCGCCGCCATGTTTGTTTGGCGTCATGCGTACTACTTCCTCGCCTTTCATTTCGGCATCAAAGCTACAACCCACACCACAATAAGCACAAGTGGTGGTTACGGTGTGCTCTGGCGTACCTGCTTCGATCACGGTTTTTTCTATCAAGGTCGCCGTTGGGCAGGCTTGTACACAAGCACCGCAAGACACACACTCTGAATCCATAAAGTCTTTATTACCGGCCGACACTTTGCTACCAAAACCACGACCTTCGATCGTTAAAGCAAAGGTGCCTTGGGTTTCTTCACAGGCACGCACACAACGGCTACAGACAATGCATTTGCTTGGGTCAAAGGTAAAGTAAGGGTTACTTTCATCTTTAACCGCTGCCAGATGATTCTCACCTTCATAACCGTAGCGCACTTCACGCAAGCCTACGGCGCCAGCCATGTCTTGCAGTTCACAATCGCCATTGGCGGCACAGGTTAAGCAATCTAGCGGGTGGTCTGAAATATACAGCTCCATCACGCCACGCCGCACATCCGCCAGTTTAGGCGTTTGTGTTTTGACTTTAATGCCTTCAGCCACGGGTGTAGTGCAAGAAGCGGGATAACCGCGACGCCCTTCAATTTCCACCAAACATAAGCGGCATGAGCCGAAAGGTTCTAGCGAGTCAGTCGCGCACAGCTTAGGCACAGTCACTCCACCCAGCATGGCCGCATGCATAATAGAAGTACCTTCTGGCACTGTCACATTCACGCCATCAATGGTCAGCGTAACTTGTGTATCGCTAACTATTTTTGGTGTGCCGTAATCTTTACTTTGGTCGTATTTAATATCATCCATAATTCTGTCCTAAGCCTGTTCTTCCTAGCGTCTGGTTAGACGGCTGCTGCTTGCTGATTAAGTCCAAAGTCTTCCGGAAAGTGATTGATGGCGCTTAACACTGGGTAAGGCGTCATGCCGCCCAAGGCACACAAAGAGCCATTTAACATAGTATCGGACAAATCACGCACTAATTGAATATGTTTGGCATGCGTTTGCTTTGTCGCTAGCTCTGGCGCCTGCTTGCTTGCAGTAATTTTATCAATCACTTCCACGCCACGCGTAGAGCCTATGCGGCAAGGCGTACATTTACCGCAGCTCTCAATGGCACAAAACTCAAAGGCATAACGTGCCATTTTGGCCATGTCTACCGTTTCATCAAACGCTACTATGCCACCGTGCCCTAGCACCGCCCATATTTTGCTAAACTCTTCATAATCTAGCGGCGTATCAAATTGACTTTCGGGCAAATAAGCGCCCAGTGGCCCGCCCACTTGCACCGCACGAATCGGCTTGCCAGACGCCGAGCCTCCGCCAAAGTCGTATAGCAACTCACGCAAAGTAGCACCAAAGGCAAGCTCTACTAAACCACCGTGTTTGAT
Source organism: Methylophilus sp. (assembly GCA_036402395.1). Lineage (GTDB taxonomy): Bacteria > Pseudomonadota > Gammaproteobacteria > Burkholderiales > Methylophilaceae > Methylophilus. The sequence continues at coordinate 272 of DASWSZ010000191.1, read as the reverse complement.
ATTGCCAGCCAGTTGAATTGGTAACGTGCCACGTGAACGACCCATGCCGTAATCGGCATAAAACTGTGCACCTTTATCGAGAATAATTGGTACGGAAGCCAGTGAAATCACGTTATTGACCACCGTAGGTTTGCCAAATAAACCTTCAATGGCGGGTAGCGGCGGTTTAAAGCGTACCAAACCGCGCTTACCTTCCAAGCTTTCTAACAGTGAGGTTTCTTCACCACAGACATAGGCACCGGCGGCGCGGCGCACCTCCAAGTGGAAAACAT
>DASWSZ010000190.1:0-6836 GCA_036402395.1 Methylophilus sp. | reverse complement strand
CAACCAACTTTTACGTTACAGCCGACATATTCTGCTGCCTCAAATTGAGTATGATGGGCAAGAGAAGCTGACACAATCGCACGTCCTAATTGTGGGTGCAGGTGGTTTAGGCTCGCCAGTCGCACTCTATTTGGCGGCATCTGGCGTGGGTACGCTGACCATTTGTGATTTTGATGCGGTAGATTTAACTAATTTACAGCGGCAAATTATTCATACCACGCAATCGGTAGGCATTAACAAAGCAGTCTCGGCGCAGCAGACTATTTATGAAATTAATCCAGACGTGCAGGTACAGACGGTGCAGCAAAAATCGTCCGAGCCTGAGTTTGCCGCCCTGATACAGCAAGCCGATGTGGTGGTGGATTGCAGTGATAATTTTGCTACGCGCTATACGCTGAACCGTCTATGTTTTCAGCACAAAAAGCCACTTGTGTCGGGCGCGGCCATTCGCTTTGAAGGGCAAATCACGGTGTTTGATTTTAGGCATAAAGAAACGCCTTGCTATCATTGTTTGTATCCGGACGTGGGCAGTGACCAAGAGATGCGTTGTGCTGATAATGGCGTGTTTGCGCCGCTGGTTGGCATGATAGGCACGGCACAGGCGGGCGAGGTGTTGAAGTTACTTATGAATATAGGCGAAACGCTGCAAGGGCGTTTGCTACTGTTGGACGCGCTGACAGCGGAATGGCGCACCATTAAGCTGGCGCGCGATCCACACTGCGTTGTTTGTCGTGCAGGCTAGTGCTTTGGCAATCTAGTACTGGCTGGTCTAGTCTACTTTAAGCAAAGCGCCGTTAAGTTTTTTGTCGTTAATATCTAGCAATTACAGCGCCAAGCAATCTACCCTAGCGCCATTTGATGGCCAACTATTTTCCACCACCGACTAAGTTTTTCACCGCACTAATTAAATCGCCCGGTACCATGATGATCTTGCTATTGTGCGATTCTGCCATTTTATGCATGGCGGTAATGTAACGATCGCCCAGCAAAAACGTAGCGGAGGCATTGTTTTCTTTCACCGCTTCGGTAATAAATTTGATGGATTCGGCAGACGCTTTGGCCGCCACCATTTGCGCTTCGGCATCTTTTCGGGCGGCTTCTAAGCGTGCTTCTGCATTCAAAATCAGCGATTGTTTAGCCCCTTCCGCCTCAGTCACCACCGCCACGCGTTCACGCTCTGCGGCGGCTTGGCGTTCCATCGCTTCTTGCATATTGGGCGATGGTTTAATGTCTTGAATCTCCACCGATTTGACGGTTAAGCCCCAATCCAGTGCTTCATCGGCAATAGCCGCTTTCAGCTCGGCTTTAATGCGGTCGCGCGAGGTGAGCGCTTCGTTTAATTGCATGCCACCAATAATCGAGCGTAAATTAGTTTGCACCATATTGCGCATGGCTTCACGGAAATTCTCAATGCCGTACACTGCGCGTTCTATGTTACTCACTTTAATAAATGCCACCGCATTGGCCAAAATCACTGCGTTATCAGCAGTAATCACTTCTTGCTGTGGAATTTCTAAAATAATGTCTTTGGTGGTGACTTTATAACTCACCTTGCTAAAAATGGGGTTGATCACATGCAAGCCTGGGCTGAGGATGCCCGCGAACTTACCTAACCGTTCTACCACCCACTCATCACCTTGCGGCACAATGCGTACGCCCTTCACAATCGCGACGATGACTAGGAATATGAGGACTATACTAAATTCTGGCATTTGGCTTCCTTAATTGACATTAAAAGTGAGGGGTCACTCTCAGTGTATTGCCTTCCACGGCAACCACCTTAGCTTGCTGACCTTGTTCTATTGTGACATCGGACACCGCCGCCCATTCGCGGCTGCCCATGACGCCTTGGGTAAACTCTATGCTACCCGTTTGCTGCGGACCACAGGCTTTCATAATGGTGCCGACGCGGCCAATTTCTTCGCCTTGTGCTTGTCCCACGCGTGAGTGCGTTTCGGTTTTTTTATAATTGAGTTTCCAGATGGCCAGTGAAATGATGGATAAGGCCGAAAACATTAAAAACTGCATAGCGTAACTTAAGTCTGGTGCTAGCCATACTGCAAAAAGCATGCATAAGGCGGAGATGCCAAACCATAGTAAATACATTGTGCCGGTGGCCATTTCTGCTGCCAGTAATGCCAAACCCAACGCTCCCCAAACCCACATTACATCCGCCATGCGCACCTCACTTCACCATGAATGCATGAATGTTAGCATTTTTTGGCGTAATACAAGCGCAGATTGTGGCTTAATCGCTTGAATATGTTGCAAAAATAGCGAGATATGTGGACAATTGGTTTGTGTAGGCAAACACTTAATTAAGTAAAAAAACAATCAAAAAATTCACTAATGACTTCCTCCTTTAAGCTTAACCTCCCAGCCGATAAAACTGAACGTATGCAATATATACGGCGCATGTTTCCACAAGCAAAAGGACGAAACCTAGCGGATGAGTGGCAGGGTGGCAGAAAACAAGCGTTGATACGCTTAAGTGAAATCGATGCCGCCAGTTATAGCCGCAATCGCAATTTTATTAATGGTGCAGTCACGCGGCTCTCGCCCTATTTGCGCTACGGCTGTTTAACGCTGAAAGAAACAACGGAGTACGTGCTTAAACGTTCTGGCAAGCAAGGCGGTAAGCTGATTTCAGAACTGGCCTATCGTGATTTCTGGCGTCAAAACTGGTATCGATACGGCAACGCCATCCATAGTGATATGGAAGAATCTAAAGTGGCATTGGGCAGCAATGACATTCCGGCGTTTATCCACCAAGGGATTACTGGTTTGCCGTGTATGGATGAAGCGGTGCGTGCACTGACTAACGAGGGCTATGTGCATAACCATATGCGCATGTGGTTTGCTGCCTATTTAATACATTGGCTTAAAGTAGATTGGCGTAAAGCAGCGGATTGGTTTGAGGTGAATTTACTAGATGGGGATAAAGCCTCTAACCATTTGTCGTGGCAATGGATTGCAAGTACGTTTAGCTCCAAACCTTACTACTTTAACAAAGAAAATTTAGCGCGCTTTACTGGCGAAAAGTACTGCGCAAGCTGTAAAGTCAAATGCCCATTTGACGACAGTTATGAGCATTTAAATGACAAGATTTTTGGCGACAGTGAGCCGCGCCCGGCTAAGTTTTACCCCGTTAAAATGCCGGAAAAAGCACCGCTTTCTAAGCACTCGTCAATCTCGGTCTATATTCATGATGAGATGCTGTCGCCTACCAATCCACTGAATAAATTGGCCATGCCCAAATTTTTTGTGTTTGATGAGGCACTGTATGACGACTGGCCGTTAAAACGCATCCAATTTATTGCCGATTGTTTAAGTGAAATGCCCAAGGTGGAAGTGTGGTTGGGCGATACGCGTCAGGTATTAGCTGAGCAGGGTGTGGGGCAGATTGTGTCGCAAAACACGCCTAATGTGTTTATAAAAAGTTTGTTAGCGCCGTTTAATCCAGTCTGGCAAGAAGAAGAAAAGTTTACCTCGGTTGAGCTGAGTTTAAAGCGCTTGGCGCGCTTTAGCCGTTATTGGGAAAAAGTACAGCCAGATATCTTAGGTATCAGCACCGACCAATTAGAGTGACTTTTGTAAATATCCGGCCTAACTTGGCCAAGCCGCGTTGTGATGGTCAGAAACAACAATGGCTGAATTGCAATGTCAATCATGCCCCTTGCATGTTCTCAAGCGCTTGGTCTGGTTTTCTGTAACACCACAAATACTGCCGCGAGCGCATCGCGCGGCAGTCCCTTGCTAAATATCCACGGCTGGCCGTATTTTTCATAGCCTTCACTGGTCGGTTTGCCTATCATATTCCCCGACGCAGTATCCTCCAGTGACCTCTCTAGTCATAAGATGCGGTGATTAGCACACGCGCGTGAAAGACTGTTGCCGCCTATGTTAAAATGGTGGCTATGAATACACCCGCACACACACCACAAGCTTTGGCTAAATCGTTTGACCCCAGTACCATAGAACGTAAATGGTACGCATTTTGGGAGGGAAAAGGCTATTACGCGGCAGGCCTTAACCCAGAAGTGCAAGAAAACTTCTGCATTTTGCTACCACCACCCAATGTTACCGGTACTTTACATATGGGGCATGGTTTTAACCAAACCTTGATGGATGCCCTCACGCGTTACCACCGTATGCGTGGTGACAATACCTTATGGCAACCGGGTACTGACCATGCCGGTATTGCTACGCAAATCGTGGTGGAACGTCAATTGGATGCGCAAGGTGTTTCAAGACACGACTTGGGACGTGAAAAATTCTTAGAAAAAGTGTGGGAATGGAAAGAATATTCCGGCGGCACCATTACGCAACAAATGCGCAGGCTTGGTACAAGTCCTGATTGGTCGCGTGAGCGCTTTACCATGGATGCAGGCTTAAACAAAGTAGTCACAGAAAGCTTTGTGCGTTTGTATAACGAAGGCCTGATTTACCGCGGCAAACGCTTGGTGAACTGGGATGTAAAACTCGGCACAGCGGTATCCGATTTAGAAGTGGTGCAGGAAGAAGAAGATGGCTTTATGTGGCATATCAACTACCCATTAGTTGAGCCAGATACCGTCCACGGTTTAACGCATTTGGAAGTCGCCACCACCCGCCCAGAAACCATGCTGGGCGACGTGGCGGTGATGATTAACCCTGACGACGAACGCTATAAACATTTAGTTGGTAAGTTGGTAAAGCTGCCATTGTGCGACCGCGAAATCCCCATTATTGCCGATGATTATGTGGATCAAGAGTTTGGTACAGGTGTAGTTAAAGTAACACCTGCGCATGACTTTAACGACAATATGGTTGGCCAGCGCCAAGGCTTAGACAAGGTTGTGATTCTTAATCTTGAAGGTTTTGTACCTGCTGCCGCAGAGGTGTGGGCTGCAGATGGTTCAGCCAAACAATCTATCGATATGCCAAAAAACCTCATAGGCTTAGAGCGTTTTGCTGTACGTAAACAAGTGGTGGCCGATTTAGAAGCGCAAGGCTATTTAGTTAAAGCCGAAAAACACACGCTTAAAGTGCCGCGTGGTGACCGTACCAATGTGGTGATTGAGCCTATGCTCACCGACCAATGGTTTGTGGCCATGACCAAACCTACCTCAGGCGGCAAAAGCATTACCGATAAAGCCTTGGATGTAGTGACTAATGGTGAAATCAAGTTTTATCCAGACAATTGGGTCAATACCTATAACCAATGGCTGAATAATATTCAGGATTGGTGTATTTCACGCCAGCTTTGGTGGGGGCATCAAATTCCTGCTTGGTATACAGACGATGGCAAGGTGGTTGTGGCGCATGATGAAACAGAGGCAAAATCGATTGCCGCCAAAGAGGGTTATACAGGCAATCTAACACGCGACAATGACGTGTTAGACACTTGGTATTCAGCAGCTTTATGGCCGTTCTCAACTTTGGATTGGACAGGTGATGCCGCGATAGACGCGCAGAATCAAGCGCTTAAGCAATTCTTGCCATCCAGCGTATTGGTGACAGGCTTTGACATTATCTTCTTTTGGGTGGCGCGTATGGTGATGATGACCAAACACATTACCGGCCAGATTCCGTTTAAACATGTCTATGTGCATGGCTTGATTCGCGATGCCGAAGGCCAAAAGATGAGTAAATCTAAGGGTAATGTGTTAGACCCGATTGATTTGATTGACGGGATTGGTCTGGACGATTTAATTAAGAAACGCACCACCGGTTTAATGAACCCAAAAGATGCGGAAAAAATTGAAAAACGCACACGTAAAGAATTTCCAGAAGGCATTGCCGCTTACGGTACCGATGCTTTAAGGTTTACGTTTGCCGCCTTAGCCAGCCCGGGCCGTGATATTAAGTTTGATTTACAACGTTGCGATGGTTATCGCAATTTCTGCAACAAGCTGTGGAACGCCACGCGTTTTGTGTTGATGAACGTGCAAAATGAAGACGGCAGCTTAAAAGATTGCGGCCTGGTAGATTGCACCACCAAGCCAGAAGGCTATTTGTATTTCTCGCCAGCAGACCGTTGGATAGTCAGCCAATTGCAACGTACAGAGGCCGAAGTAGAACGCGCATTTACCGACTACAGGTTTGATTTGGCCGCCAAGGCTATGTATGAATTTGTCTGGGATGAGTATTGCGACTGGTATTTAGAGTTGGCAAAAGTACAGATTCAAGTGGGCAACGAATCATCACAACGCGGCACGCGCCGCACCTTGATTCGCGTGCTAGAAACTATACTGCGATTGGTGCACCCAATCATGCCGTTTATTACGGAAGAGATTTGGGCCACCATCGGCCCCATCAGTGGCCGCACTGGCCCTAGCATTATGCTGGAAGCCTATCCAATCTCGCAGCCTAATAAGTTAGATGAAGTATCTGAAGCATGGGTGACGCAATTAAAACAAGCGGTGGATGCTTGCCGTAGTTTGCGTGGCGAAATGAATATCTCGCCAGCAGCGCGAGTGCCGCTGATTGCAGCTGGCAATGCAGAACAATTAGCCACGTATGCGCCGTATTTAAAAGCCTTGGCCAAGTTAGAAGACGTGACCATTGTGCCTGAGTTGCCTGAAGCGGATGCACCTGTGATGCTGGTGGGCGACTTTAAGCTGATGCTGAAAGTGGAAATTGACGTGGCCGCTGAGAAAGAGCGTTTGGGCAAAGAAATAGCACGTTTACAAGCCGAGATTACTAAAGCCAACGGCAAACTCAATAACGAAAGCTTTGTGGCGCGCGCACCGGCCGCCGTGGTTGAGCAAGAAAAAGCGCGGGTGGCTGAGTTTGGTACTACTTTAGATAAGTTAATGGCGCAGTTCAACAAGTTGGCTTAAGCAAGTTTTAAC
>DASWSZ010000189.1:0-4922 GCA_036402395.1 Methylophilus sp. | reverse complement strand
TGGTTTTGTTGCCTAACCATTAAGTAGACATCCTAAATGACGTAAAGCATTGCGTCATGGATGTCATTATTAATAAAAAATGTACATAGTTTTTAATTTAATCATATACTTGTTTTAATTTAGTACATCCTAAAAAATTATGGCTGATACATCAACAAATGTGAACAATTCGCCCAAGCTGTTGGATGTGGTGCGCGGTAAAATTCGCGCTAAACACTACAGCATTAGAACTGAACAGGCGTATATAGATTGGATTAAACGCTATATTTTTCATTTTGAAAAGCAGCACCCTAAAGATTTAGGCGCTAATGAAGTAGAGCAGTTTTTAACCTATTTGGCGGTACACAACAATGTGGCTGCTAGCACGCAAAATCAGGCCAAAAGTGCGTTGTTGTTTTTGTATAAAGACGTGTTAGGTACGACTTTGCCTTGGTTGGATGACGTAGTGCAAGCCAAAGTGCCTAAGCGTTTGCCAGTAGTGATGACTAAGCAAGAAGTGCAACGGGTGCTGGCGCAATTAAATGGCACGCATCATTTAGTGGTGAGTTTGTTATACGGTACGGGTATGCGCATTTTAGAGGTGCTGCGCTTGCGGGTGAAGGATATTGATTTTGCCCGTAAAGAGATTTTGATTAGGGATGGTAAAGGTTTTAAAGATAGGGTGACCATGTTGCCAGCCAGTGTGGTAGAGGTGTTGCGGGTACATTTAGATAAAGTGAAAGCCTTGCATGAAGCCGATATTGCCAACGGTTATGGTGAAGTGTTGATGCCGCAGGCTTTGGCTAAAAAATACCCCAGTGCGGGTCGCGATTGGGCTTGGCAATATGTGTTTCCGTCTGGCAAGTTATCGGTAGATCCACGCGCTCAAGTTATGCGCAGGCATCATGTGCAAGATCAAGCTATACAGCGGGCGGTACGGCAAGCGGTGTTGGATGCAGGCATAGCCAAACATGCCACACCGCATACTTTCAGGCATAGTTTTGCCACACATTTATTAGAGGCGGGCTATGATATTCGCACCGTGCAAGAATTGCTCGGCCATGCCGATGTAACGACTACCATGATATACACGCATGTATTAAATAAAGGTGGGCGCGGTGTAAGTAGTCCGCTAGATATATTGTCGTAGTATGTTAAGTTAATGCACTAGACATTTTGAAGGAACAATTATGGCAAATCTCACACAGTACTTGGTTAAACCTAAAAGCAAGTTTTCGCTTAGCACTATTAACCCGCAAGATAAATCTGAGCGTGGCGAAAGCAAGGCTAAAGATGCAATAGAGCTAGCGCGTTTGGCGACTGAGATTAATGCGCGGCAAGATATTTTGCATGCGCAGGGCAAGCATAAAGTGTTGCTGATTTTGCAGGGCATGGACGCCAGCGGCAAAGATGGCACGGTAAAGCATGTGTTTAGTGAGTGCGATCCACTGGGTATTCGCCTAGCCAGTTTTAAAGCGCCCAGTGACGATGAGTTGGCGCATGATTATTTGTGGCGTGTGCATGCGCAAGTGCCTAAAAAAGGTGAAATTGTCATTTTTAATCGTAGCCATTACGAGGATGTGCTGATTGTGAAAGTGCACGATTGGATAGATGACGCGGAATGTCAGCGCCGTTATGCGCAGATTGATGACTTTGAAAGCATGCTGACGGAATCCGGCACAGTCATTATCAAATGCTTTTTGCATATCTCTAAAGAAGAACAAAAACAACGTATGCAAGAACGCTTAACCGACCCAACCAAGACTTGGAAATTTAACCCGAATGATTTAAAAGAACGTGAAGTATGGTCTAAGTATATGCAGGCCTACGAAAATGCCATGCGTGCTACTTCTACTGCGCACGCGCCTTGGTACGTGATTCCGGCAGACTCAAAAACCAATCGTAATTTGCTGATTTCTAAGCTTTTACTCAATACCTTACAAAAGATGGACTTACATTATCCACCCGTGCCTGCGGCGTATAAAACACTCAAGGTGGCGGATTGATTTTAATGGTTTTTACCCTTGAGGGCTTTGCATTACGCCTAGATACTAATGGTTTATTCACTAATTAAAGTATGAGCTTACGTTTTAGGTTAAATTTGCTGGTCACCATGCTCTCGTTAGCCTTTATGCTGGCGGTGGGTTGGGTGCTAGTAAACGATACCCGGGTGTCGATTAGAGAGCGTGTAGAAGCCGCCATGCGCGTGACGGTGCAGTTGTTAGATACCGTGATTGTCAGCTCTGCCATGAACCCTAGTTTTGGCCCCACTCACATTGTGCTGCAAGAGTTTTTAAGATCCCTAGGCTATGTGAGAAGCAGCCATATTGAGTTATATGACCATGCGGGCAACCCACTGTACATTTCCCCAGAATCTACCTTTAAAAGTGATGTAGTGCCGCCAGAATGGTTTGTTAAGCTGGTGTCGCCACAAAAAGAATCGGTGCAGCGGCGTATTCATTACGGTACCTTGGTGGTCACGTCCAGCCCCGCTGGTTCTATACGCGAGGCTTGGTCTGGTTTTAGGCACTTAATTGTCATTGGCATCGGCTTTTTTGTCTTGCTCAATTTATTGGTGTATGCCCTGTTAAGCCATGCTTTGCGGCCGGTTAAACATATCTTAAGTGCCATTAAGCGCGTAGAGCAGGGGGACTTAACGGTGAAGCTGCCAGTCTTTAAATTGCCAGAATTCGATAAGATAGGCCATAGCTTAAACCGCATGACCACGTCTTTGGTGGCCGAGCGGCAGTTGGAAGAAAATCGCCAACTCACGCATTTGATACAAAAGCATATCGAAGATGAGCGTAGAAGTTTGGCGCGCGAGCTGCACGATGAGCTAGGCCAATACGTGACTGCGATTAAAACTTTTGCCGTAGCGATTGCCAATAAAACCAAGGAAAAAGCGCCCGAGGTAGAAGCCAGTGCGCAAACCATCGTGGCGGCGGCCAATCATATTTATGACGGCATGCATAATATCATTCGCCAGTTGCGTCCCGGTGCGTTGGATAACTTAGGCTTAAGCGAAACCCTGCGTGATATGGTCAACGGCTATCAGCAGCACCATGCTGATTTAAACATAGAGCTGAGTTTAAGCGGCGACTTAAGTCAATTGGGTGAAAATATTAATATTAATGTCTATCGTATTGTGCAAGAAGCCATCAATAATGTGATTAAACATGCCGATGCCAAACACGTCAAAGTGCAATTAAAAGCGCTAGCACAGGGTAATTTAGAATTGGTGATTCATGACGATGGTAAAGGTATGGACATCGCCGATGTGGATCAATCGAATCATTTTGGGTTATTGGGTATGCGTGAGCGTGTACAAGGCTTGCACGGTAATTTTCATGTGCAATCGAGTACGCAGAACAAGCAACAAGGAACTACGCTGACTATTTTGATTCCAAAAGCAGTGAATAATTAAAACAGTGTTAAACATAATAGTTAAATTAGGGGTGCTATGAGTCAAGTCAATGTCATGCTGGTGGACGATCATGCCGTGGTTCGCATGGGGTTTAAAATGCTGTTAGAGTCAGCAAGTGATATTAAAGTGATCGCCGAAGCTGAAAATGGCGAGACGGCCATTAAGCACTATGTAGAGTTTAAGCCAGACGTGGTGGTGATGGACATTACCATGCCAGGTATAGGTGGTATGGAGGCGATAGACCGTATTTTGGCCAAAGACAGTCACGCTAAAATTTTGGTGCTGTCGGCACATGAAGATTCAGTGCATCCAAAACGTGTATTGAACGCTGGCGCCATGGGCTATTTAACTAAGCGCAGCGCGGCTGAAGAGCTCATCAAAGCCATACGCAGTGTGGCCAGCGGTAAAAAGTATATAGAGGCCAGTGTGGCGCAACAAATGGCCATACAGCAATTATCTGGTGAGCAAAACCCGGTGGATGTGCTGAGTGAGCGTGAATTTGAAGTGTTTATGTCGTTAGCGAAAGGCAAAACCACCAACGAAATTGCCGAAACCTTATTCTTAAGCCCACGCACGGTGGGGACGCATTTATACAATATCAAACAGAAGTTAAATGCCAACAACTCGGCAGAAATTGCCTTGATTGCTATGCGTAGCGGCTTGATAGACCCTTGAGTAGGTAAATTACAAATATTGATAATGTTGGGCAAATGTATGCATCTTCTATCAGGTATCTATGTTGTGTATGCCATCAAAAATGGCAAGGCAGTTTTGTACGACTTTACTGGACTGCCATCCATTACACGCTCGCAGTGATGTTGAAGAGCGGTAGCTTTAAGCATAAACCACGCGCTCACAGGTTAGCTTAGAGGGCGTGTAGTGGTTTGCGAGTAGCGAGAATAGTCGTTCAGTGATTGCACGCAATGTGGGTTGTGCGCTTGCTGTCATAGCGAGGCAGTTGAGTGCTGCGGCAATCCAGTGTTTAGCTTTCAAGGCACAATTAAGCGACGTAAATTTAACTGACTTTAAATCGTTTGCAAAGCAAGTGATTACGCCTAAACTGAGTTTGGCTTGTAATTAAATACGCTAACTTTGTTGATTAAATACTGATTACTGCATTTTGTAGCGGGCAATATGCAAATTGCCTTTATTCGCCAGCTCCACCATCGTACTACTGCCACTTGGTAGCTTGCCTATCTCTGGTGGAATCAAGAAAGTAATCAGTTTCGCCTCACTAGGAGAATCAATATGGTGCGCGATGCCAGATTTAATCATGCCGGTCGCTACCTCCCACTCTTTCCATTCTTCGCGTGCGGGTAAGTTCAACGCCCCGCTTAGCCGCGCTTTTTCTAGCACCGCAGTTTTTTCTTCACCTATGATGAGGTTAAATAACTCCACCGGTACCAGTGGGTTGGTGTTTAAAATCACAATAGGGATTTCTTGCTCTTCTTGTGGATAGTCTGGCAGTGGTTCTTGCACAGCAGTGACCGGGGAGAATTCCATATTCAACATGGCATTA
>DASWSZ010000188.1:0-4251 GCA_036402395.1 Methylophilus sp. | reverse complement strand
ACATGTCATTCAATAACACCAGTGCTTGCGCACGCTGATAAGACTCCATCTCTGACACATGCAATCGTGATTGCAAACCAGCTAGGCCTAACAAACCAATCGCTAATATAACAATAGTAATTAATACCTCAAGCAGCGTAGAGCCCTGCTGCTTGTAAACATTTTTATCTACAATATATGGTGGTTGTTTATACATATTTACCACTTATCGGCAGGCTTCTTAGCCCCGCTGCTAGTTAGCTCAAGATTTGAATCACTGGCTTGTGATCCTTTGGCATTAAATGAAATGGTATAGGTAGGTGGGGTTGCATTATTATTGACAGTAATATCATAGTCATATTTTGCAGCTACTTGATAAGGCAGAACATAACCGCTAGCTACTATTTTAGCTTTGTCTGCATAGGCACGGTCTGCCATTAAGAACTGCTGCTGGCGGTTTGCGATCTCCATCATTTCTGTTTGTGCAGCCGTACGGTTGGCTCTAATGACATATTGTTGATAACTTGGAAAAGCAATGGCCGCCAAAATACCGATAATGGCGACGACGATCATGAGCTCAATCAGGGTAAAGCCTTTTGCTAGTTTGCTAGATGCACGCATCATGTTGTCCTTTATACACGTTTTCTCATCATGCCAAACTCTTTCCCAACTCGTCTAGCGCTATCCGATGTGCGGTAACTAACATGGCGTAAACGGCAATGGTTTATGTCTAGCGCTTGATTTTCAAACGCATTTTGCACATTAATGCTAAAATTTGGTCTTTATATACACTGCAAAGCACGTGAACAACATGCGGAATTTTTATTTAAAATTAGCTAGCTTATTACTGGTCACAGTTGCGTTATCTGCCTGTGGCACCAAAGGCCCGTTGTATATTCCAGAGCAAGCTTACCCACCAGCGGCCGCCAAATAAACTTAACCTATTAGAAGAATTACTGTGAATGCATTTACCCTAAAAAATGGCGTGTTACATGCCGAACATGTCGCCTTATCCACTATTGCCGAGCAGTTCAGCACACCTTGTTATGTCTACTCAAAAGCTGCGTTAACCGATGCCTTTCAGCGCTTCCAAGCGGGTTTAATTGGTACTAATCATTTAATTTGCTTTGCCGTAAAAGCCAACCCTAGCTTGGCGATTTTGAATTTGTTTGCACAACTTGGAGCAGGCTTTGACATTGTCTCTGGCGGTGAATTAGCGCGCGTATTGGCGGCAGGGGGCGACCCACAAAAAGTGGTGTTTTCTGGCGTAGGCAAAAGCCATGACGAAATGCGTGCAGCACTTACAGCCAATATTCTTTGTTTTAATATTGAATCGGCCAGCGAGTTACAACGCTTAAATAAAGTGGCGGCTGAGATGGGTAAAATTGCACCAGTGTCGTTGCGCGTCAACCCCAATGTGGATGCCAAAACCCATCCTTACATTTCAACTGGCCTCAAAAACAATAAGTTTGGTGTCGCGTTTGAAGAGGCGATTGCCTTGTACGAGCAGGCCGCCGCGATGCCGAATATTGCGGTGCAAGGTGTAGATTGCCATATCGGCTCACAAATTACCGAGCTGTCGCCGTTTTTAGATGCGTTGGATCGCGTATTGGCTTTGGTCGATGCGCTAGCGGCCAAAGGCATAGTCATTCATCATATCGATGTGGGTGGCGGTATAGGCATTACCTATGCCGACGAAACGCCACCCGAATTCAAAGACTATGCGCAAGCCATCATGCAAAAATTGGCAGGCCGCAATGTGAAAGTGATGTTTGAACCAGGCAGGGCGTTGGTGGGTAATGCAGGTGTGTTACTGACCCAAGTGGAATACATTAAACTGGGCAAAGCCAGCGACACTGACACGGCAACACCAAAACACTTTGCCATCGTTGACGCTGCCATGAACGATTTAATGCGCCCCGCTTTGTATGACGCCTACCATGATATCGTCGCGGTCAGTCCTCGTGCTGGCGAAACGACCAATTACGAAATCGTCGGCCCAGTCTGTGAAAGTGGTGATTTTTTAGGCCATGACCGTGCGCTTAATTTGCAAGAAGGTGACCTACTGGCAATTAAATCAGCCGGCGCTTATGGCATGAGCATGGCCAGCAATTACAATACACGTCCGCGTGCCGCAGAAATTATGGTGGATGGCGATGTGTGCTATGTGATACGGGCGCGTGAGCAAGTCAATGATTTGTTTGCAATGGAGAAGGTGTTGCCATCAAGTGAGTAATCACTTACCTTTTCAATCATATTGATTTTAGCAATCACATAATAAAAAGGCGAAGTCAGATGACTTCGCCTTTTTTGATTGCCTTGTATTCATCAAACATACACTAATCAAAAATCACCGTTTTGTTGGCGTATAGCAAAATGCGGTGTTCGATATGCCAGCGCACCGCTTTGGATAACACCACTCGCTCTAAATCACGGCCTTTTTGGATTAAGTCTTCCACTTGGTCACGATGCGAAATCCGGTCGATGTCTTGCTCAATAATCGGGCCTTCGTCCAACACTTCTGTCACATAATGGCTGGTCGCGCCGATCAGTTTTACACCACGCTCAAAGGCGCGGTGGTAGGGGCGGGCGCCGATAAAAGCGGGCAAGAATGAGTGGTGAATATTAATGATTTGTTGCGGATAACGTGACACAAAGTCTGGCGATAAAATTTGCATATAACGCGCCAGCACAATCAAATCAATGCCGTAGTCGGCAAATAGCTTAAATTGCGCAGCTTCTGCCTCCGCTTTGTTGTCTTTGGTCACCGCAATATAATGAAAATCCACGCCATAAAATTTCACTAGCGCCTCAGTGTTGCGATGGTTGCTGATGACTAATGGAATTTCACAGGCCAACTCGCCGCTTTTATGTCGATGCAATAAATCCGCCAAACAATGGTCGTATTGCGACACCATAATCGCCACGCGCGTTTTGTGCTGCGATAACTTAAGCTGCCAGCGCATATTAAACTGCTCGGCAATCGGCGTGAATGCTTTACTAAACGTGGCTTCATCCAATACAAAGTCTGCCTTATCCGATTTAAAATCGGTGGCATCCCATTCCACCCGCATCAAAAACAAATTATTTTCTGCATCCTGATGCTGGTCTGCGTGTAAAATATTCGCATTGTGTTGATACAAAAAATCAGCAATAGAAGCGACGATGCCTTTAGCATCGGGACACGTAATCAGCAGTGTTGCAGTGTTTTTCATAGTGGTAAATCAGTCAAATTTTTTGCAATTATACCCAACTAAGCGCAACCCTGATTAAAAATACAGGATAACAACGACCCATGAGCTTAACCGCAGAAACCAATCCCGACATTGTCTTAGCCAATCCGCGCGGGTTTTGTGCAGGCGTAGACCGCGCCATTATTATTGTCGAGCAGGCATTAGAGAAATTTGGCGCGCCGATTTATGTGCGTAATGAAGTGGTGCATAACAAGTTTGTGGTGGATGAGCTGCGTGCCAAAGGCGCCATTTTTGTCGATGATTTAGATAAAATTCCGGCCGGCAATACCGTGATTTTTAGTGCGCATGGCGTTTCTAAAGAGGTACGTGCGGAGGCCGAAGCCAGGGGCTTGACCGCTTATGATGCAACTTGTCCGTTGGTGACCAAAGTGCATATCGAAGTGGCCAAAATGCGTAAAGCCGGGCTAGAAATTATCATGATAGGCCACAAAGGTCACCCGGAAGTAGAGGGCACCATGGGGCAATCTGAAGGTGGTATGTACCTAGTGGAAACGCCGGAAGATGTTGCAAAGTTAAACGTCAAAGATGCCGAAAAACTAGCCTTTGTCACCCAAACCACGTTATCGATGGACGACGCAGCACTAGTGATTGCCGCCTTAAAAACAACATTTCCGCACATACAAGCGCCTAAAAGTGATGACATTTGTTACGCCACGCAAAACCGGCAAGATGCGGTCAAAATCATGTCTAAAGATTGCGATTTAGTCATTATTGTCGGCTCACCCAACAGCTCTAACTCTAATCGCTTAAGAGAAGTGGCGCACAACCAAGGCGTAGAAGCGTATATGGTGGACAATGCCAGCTATCTAAAAGCCGAGTGGCTAGTTGGAAAAAAGAAGATAGGCGTGTCTGCAGGTGCTTCTGCGCCAGAAGTGTTGGTGAAAGAAGTCGTTGCTGCATTGCAACAATTAGGTGCACAGCAGGTCACAGAACTGCATGGCGTAGTGGAAAGCGTGGTATTTCAGTTGCCAAAAAACCTCACCAGCGCAGCCAATAAACAAGCACAAAAAAACTAATA
>DASWSZ010000187.1:0-8500 GCA_036402395.1 Methylophilus sp. | reverse complement strand
AAAATGCCCATCTCTTTTAATAGCGATTGCGCTTTATTTTTTGAAAGTTTCAGTGCGTCACTTAGTTGTCATTGGCTTGTATTCTTCAGATAGCAAGTTGTTACACGTTGCATGCATTGCGCACAGGATAATCGTTTGTTTTGCCAGATAAGCGCACCGAAAATGAAAGGAGCAGGCTACGTAATTTATCAGTGCACTTATATTAATAAAACTGTAATAAAAAATTAATATTTAAACGGCGGAAACCATATCAAAATAGCAACTCAAAAATTCAACACGTTTAGTTGCACTGATGTGTGCTAGGCTAAGTGAAGACCTAAGCCACATATAATAGATTTTGAATGCGCGAGACTGATTTAATTTTACAGGGGAACACATATGGCCATGAAAAGCCCAGACGAAGAATACATTAAGTTAGCAGAGAAACTGGACGAGGCCACCGCAGAAAAAGTGTTATCGCGCATGACAGGTAAACTACCTAAACGCTTTAGAAAAGAAAAGCTGTCTAAAGTGGAAGCTGTGGCTATACAACTAGAGCTAGAAGATGAACTGTTGCAAGACTGGCGAAAAAATTTGGCCAAAGCGAGGGAAGGAAAATCGAAGTAATGGTTTGTAACTTGTAATGCGTGCTTAAAGGCTTCATTCAATTTTGGAGAATGAGGTCTAAGGTCTGGGGTTTGCTAGTGAAATGTGCGCTGCGATGTACGCCAAGCAATGACCAAGCGCCCGAGTAATTGAATGTACTTGTTTCTCAAGCGCTTAATTTACTTATCTTCTTGGCGAATGTCGTGCTGCAACCAAGCTACTAAATCCGACCATTGTTCTAGCTCCTGCGCCACCAAAGACGCGCGCATATCAAACACACTAATCCCTAGTTCTGCCGCTGTGGCGTAGACTTGGGCGTTACGCAGGTAGGTTAATATGGTCAGCCCAGATTCATCCATAAACGCTGCTAATTTAGTGGCCGAGTGCGCGCGCGCATTGACGCGCATACCCACCAACGCAATAAAGGTCTTATGTTTGCGTATGGCTTTTTCTTGATCCAAAATGGCTAAAAAATCAGCGGTGGCCAGCGTATCAAAGGCTGAAGGTTGCACTGGCACAATGACGTAATCGGCTTTTTTCACTGCGTCAGTTAGCTTGTCATCTCTAAACCCAGCCGGCGAGTCGGTAATCAGCCACTCTAACTTTTGGCTGGATTTTTTATGTAACTCTGCATAATTCTCAATACTAGGCAATTCTACTGGTCTCCGCTTTAACCAATGGGTGGATGACTTTTGTCGATCAAGGTCTTCCAAGCCTACACGTAAGCCTTGCGCTGCAAAATAACCAGCCAAGTTGGTGGCTAATGTGGTTTTGCCAGCGCCACCCTTAGAGTTAGCAATCAGTATATTTTTCATGACCTGCCTTCAACATTATCGATGATATTGACTACATGACTACCCAGTATGAGTGCCACAATAAACTATTAAGCTGCATTTGTTAACTGTCTTAAAACCTTAATATTTAAAACTACACTATTGGTGCAACGGTTTTAAAACAATGTGTTTACTTCAATTATATTTAAGAATAAATTATTAAATCCGTTAATGAATTAATAGCCGCAATGTAATTCATCATGACTACACAAGCGCAACTACTAGAAATCATAAAAATCCAATCGGATATTGCCCAACAGGGATTGGATTTGAGTGGTGTGATGGAGTTGATAGTGGAGCGAATTTTGCCGCTAGTGGATGCGGATGGTGCGGTGATTGAATTGGTTGAAGGGGACGATATGGCTTACCGTGCCACATCAGGCACAATCAAAAAGCATCTCGGACTGAAAATCAAGCGCGAAGGCAGTTTAGCTGGCTTATGTCTGGCGCATGGCGCGATATTGCGCTGTGACGATACCGAAATAGACGACAGGGTGAATTAGGCGGCTTGCCTGGTGACCGGTATCCGTTCCATGTTGGTCTCGCCTTTAGCCTATAAGGGCAACCATGTCGGCGTCCTGAAAGTAATGTCCAAAAAACCTTATCAATTCAGCCATACCGAAGAAATCCTGCTGGATTTAGTCAATGATACGCTTTCTGCGGCCATGTATCTGGCCGCCAAAATGGATAGCAACGAGTTGCTTTATCATGCAACGCATGACAGCATGACCCAATTAGCCAATCGTGGCTTGTTCATGGAAAGGCTACGGGCCTCCATGCATCAATACAAACCGGGTAAGGAAGATATCTGGGTCATGCTATTGGATATGGATGGTCTTAAAGTGCTAAATGATACCTATGGTCATCATATTGGGGACCAAGCCATTAAAGTGATGGCAGAGCGTATCAAGAATAACTCTAAAATCAAAGATACGGTAGCTCGCTTAGGTGGTGATGAGTTTGCGGTGTTAAAAGAAACATCACCCAATATCAAAATAGAGTTGTTGATAAAGCGTCTGAAAAGGGTGCTTGAACTTCCGTTTGAATATCAACACCACACTTACCCGCTTGGCGCGAGTATAGGCGCTGCCAACTACCCAAAAGACAGTACTGAGGCTGACGGCTTATTAATGTTTGCTGATAACCAGATGTACGAGGCTAAGCGGGCACGCAAGGAGGTAGTCTCTGCGATAGTGGCAGTGCATCACTGATTTTTCTCTACATTATCAAGGCTGCAACTGCTAGCAAAACAGGCTATTGTAACTGCCACCAATCTAGTTAATCAGCAGCAGCCTATGCTCTTCATTACGCACACCTACATATCAAATGAAGCTTGCCGTTTAGGTGGCGCTTTGCCATCTTGAATGGCGCAGCCTTTTCTGGCGCGTTTTGACACATACTTATTGATATCATCACCCTGTATCACTTTGGCCTTACCTTTTACTGTGATATTGACCGACAAGCCATCACTGAGCGTCAGCGCTTTTAAGCTCACTTTATCCGGAACATCCATGATGCGTACACCTTTGCCGCCATTGGGGTAAGCATTGATTTCTTCCAGCGCAAATAGCAACAGTTTGCCTTCGGATGAAGTGGCTGCAACATGGCTGCGGCCATCCAGTTTTATTGGCGGTAAAATCTCAGCGTGGTCTTCCGGCTTCATGAATGCTTTGCCGGCTTTTGGCCTTGCCATTAAGCCTGCTAATGACGCAATAAAGCCATAACTGTTAGTGGTGCTGAATAAGTATTGCTCATCGTCTTTGCCAGACAGCGCATGCACTAGCTTGGCGCCATTCTGTACTTCAATAATCGAGCTTACTGGAATGCCATCACCTTTGCCGCCCGGCACGCTAGACGCATCAAAGCTATAACAGCGGCCTTTGTTGTCTAGCAGCACAATAGGCAATACGGTGCGCGTTTCAATGACGGCAAACTCGGCATCACCCGCTTTCCAGGCGATAGTAGCGCGGTCTATGCCATGGCCTTGGCGCGCGCGTATCCAGCCATTTTTAGACAATAGAATGGTGACTGGCTCATCCACCACAAATGCTTTTTGACCGCCTTGCGTACGCTCTACCGGCTCAATCAAGGTGCGGCGATTATCACCGTATTTTTCCGCATCTTGCTTGATTTCTTTGGCAGTCAGTTTGCGTAGTTTATTCTCGCTGCCCAAAATCGCTTGCAAGCCATCGGCCTCTTCACGCAGGTCTTTGAGTTCACGTTCAATTTTAAAGCCTTCTAATCTGGCTAATTGACGTAAGCGTATCTCTAAAATATCTTCGGCTTGAATGTCGCTTAAATTAAACGCCGCCATTAAGTCTGGCTTGGGCTCGTCCGAGTTACGGATGACTCTAATCACTTCATCAATATGCAAGAACGCAATCATGCGGCCTTCAAGGATATGAATGCGGCGATTGATTTTGTCCAAGTCAAATTGGCAGCGCCTTTGTACGACGTTGAGGCGGAACGCAATCCACTCTTTAAGTATCGGCAACAAGCCTTTTTGCGCCGGTCGGCCATTGGTGCCTATCATCACCATATTGACCGGGCAGGACACTTCCAGGCTGGTATGCAGCAGTAAAAACGCCATTAACTCATCTGGCGAAATTTTGCTGGTTTTAGGCTCTAGTATCAGGCGTACATCTTTTTTGCCTTCACTTTTTACAGAATCCAACATATTCAAGGCCGACTGCTTCACTAGCAACTGGTCTTGGTCTATGCTCTTTTTGTCTTTTTTGGGTTTGGGGTTGGAAATACCATCAATCTCGTTCATGATGGTTTCTACCGATACGCCATGCGGTAACTCATGAATGATAATACGCCACTGACCGCGCGCCATCTGCTCGACTACCCAACGTGCGCGCAAACGTAGCGAGCCGCGGCCAGTTTCATAGGTAGATAAAATGTCTGTCGTTTGCGATATTAGCTGACCACCTCCCGGAAAATCCGGCCCCGGCACATGTGTCATTAGGTCTTGCGTGGTGGCGTTGGGGTGCTCCATCACATGCAACACCGCGCTGGCAATCTCGCGCATATTGTGTGGCACCATTTCAGTCGCCATGCCCACAGCAATGCCAGAGGCGCCGTTTAATAACATCATTGGCAATCGGGCAGGCAGCAATACGGGCTCTTGGAAGGCGCCATCGTAATTGCTTTGAAAATCGACCGTGCCACGGTCAATTTCCGATAACAGCAAATCTGCAATCGGTGACAAACGCATTTCGGTATAACGCATAGCGGCTGCACCATCGCCATCGCGCGAGCCAAAGTTGCCTTGGCCGTCAATCAAGGGGTAACGTAGGGTAAAGTCTTGCGCTAAGCGCACCGCCGCTTCATAAGCAGAGCTATCACCATGCGGATGGTACATACCTAACACGTTGCCGACCACGCGCGCCGATTTAACTGGTTTGGCGCCGGCCACCAAGTTCATTTCTTTCATCGCATACAAAATGCGACGTTGCACCGGTTTTTGCCCGTCTTCTACTGAGGGTAGGGCGCGGCCTTTAACCACCGAGACGGCATAAGATAAATAAGCGTTCTCGGCGTAATCACCAATCGGCACCGCGTTTTCATCTTGATCTTCTATATCATTATTGTTGCTTAAGTCATCCATTACACATCTGCCTCCACATCATTGCCGCGCCGTTCCATCCACTCTTTGCGTGCTGACGATTCATTTTTTGCCATCAACATATCAAACATTTTATGCGCACCCGCCACTTCATGTTCTGGTAAACGCACTTGTATTAAGCGCCGCGTATCTGGGCACAAAGTGGTTTCCCAAAGTTGTTCCGGGTTCATCTCGCCCAAGCCTTTAAAGCGCTGGAACATTAATTTATCTTCGGCAATGCCATCACGTTTTAAGCGCTCTATCATCGAGGCTTTTTCAATGTCATCTGACACATAGACTTTACGCGCTGGTTTGTTTTTGCCTTGCGCCGGAATATCAATACGGTATAGCGGCGGTTGCGAAATATAGACATGACCGCGCTCAATCAGCTTAGGCGCGTGCCTGAGTAACATGGTGAGTAACAATACTTGAATATGTGAGCCATCCACATCGGCATCGGACAGAATACACAACTTGCCATAACGTAAGCCGGAAAAATCCGGATTGTCTTGCATGGTGTGTGGCTCTATGCCAAGGGCGACAAAAATATCATGTACCTCAGAGTTGCCGAAAATGCGTCCAGCGTCGACTTCCCATGTGTTGAGCACTTTGCCGCGTAACGGCAGTAGCGATTGAAACTCATTGTTGCGCCCCATTTTGGCGGAGCCACCGGCTGAGTCGCCCTCGACTAAAAATAGCTCGGCTTCCATGGTGCCAGCGGCTTCGCAGTCGGTTAGTTTGCTTGGCATCATATTGACGCCAGAGGACTTTTTCTTTTCGATTTTTTGTGTCGATTTATTGCGTGCTGCGGCCGAGCGATTGACTAAATCCGAGATGCGCTTGGCATGCTCTACGTTGTTGCTGAGCCAGGTTTCCATCATTGGTTTAACGGCATTGGCCACCATTTTCATGGCGTCACGGTTGGTCAGCTTTTCTTTGGTTTGCCCTTGAAATTGCGGGTCTAGCACTTTGGCGGCCAAAACATAACACACGTTGGCCCAGACATCTTCTGACGTCACCTTGATGCCGCGCTGCATCATGCTGTGGTGCTCCATAAAGGATTTTACCGCTTCAAATATGCCGTTACGCATGCCGGCCTCGTGCGTGCCACCAGAAAGAGTAGGGATAAGATTGACATAAGACTCGCCACGCCCGCCACCATTACCAAACGCCAGCGCCCAAATCGCGCCTTCACCTTTAGAAATGCCTTCATTGCTTTCGGCATGGTAAAACTCACCGGCAATGATTGGGATTTGCACTTCATCTGCGCCGTCTGCCACTTCGCGTTCGCCGACGAGCTCTTCTAAGTATTGCGGCAAGCCGCCGTCGTAAGTCCAGGTGCGTTCGTCAAAGCCTTCGTTGCTTTCGACAGACAATGTCACCGTCACGCCGCGCAGCAACACCGCTTTGGATTTAATCAAATGCTCCAATTGGCTGAGCGACACTCTAGGCGTATCGAAATATTGCGCATCAGGCCAGCATTTAACGGTGGTGCCAGTGTCTTTTTTCAGGCATTTGCCGATTTCGCGCAAGGGTTCAACGGTGTTGCCATTTTCAAAGGCTAGGCTGTGGATTTTGCCATCACGTTTAACGACAACCTCAAGCCGAGTGGACAGCGCATTGGTGACCGACACACCTACGCCATGCAAGCCGCCAGAAAAGCGGTATGAGCTATTTTCGTCTTCTTTATCAAACTTACCACCGGCGTGCAGTTGCACAAACACCAGCTCTACAGCTGGTTGGTGTTCACCTTTGGGGATTTCCACCGGAATACCACGACCATTATCGGCCACTTCTACCGCGCCATCTTTAAAAATGGTGACTTTAATGGTGCTGGCGTGCCCGCCCAAGGCTTCATCGGCAGCGTTGTCTAGTACTTCTTGAACGATATGGGTGGGCGACTCGGTGCGCGTATACATGCCCGGCCGCGCCCGCACAGGCTCTAGCCCCCTTAATACTTTGACTGAATCTGCCCCGTATTCTTTGTCTGCCATACTACTTACCTATAATCAATACTGAAATGGACGCACTGTTAGTGACCAGTGCCTTTAAAAGCTAGCCATATTAAAACCAAGCAACATTATAGTGTGACTTGTCCCGATTGATTGCAGATAGATACACTATTGTGTGCGTTAAGTGTTTAATCCCAAGCAAGTCATGCAATTTTTGCGCAAATAGTCGCTAGCTTAACCTGCCACGCACTTTGGATGGCTGGCCAGTAGTATGCCAGATGCTTGCTACGGTCACAGCGCGTGACATTCGTAGCAAAATCCTATACGCTCGCGCCTTCATAAATGAAGGGAAACAGTATGGCCAAAACTAGAAGTCAGCGTTTAATGAAGAAACTACACTTGGGCGAGTTTACTGAGTTGGGCTTTGATGTCACATTTCAGTTGAAAAAAGCGCCTAAAGAAGATGAAGTAGAACACTTTTTAGAAGTGTTTTTGGCACAAGCCATAGAAAAGAACGGCTTAGTCTACGGTGGTGGTTTTGGCCAAGCGTTTGATGGCTTTGTAGCATTGGAAAAACGCGGTTCTGTGACTGAGGAGCAACGCTTAGCAGTTAAAGCGTGGCTTGAAGCCAATACCGAAGTCAGCCATGTTGAAGTGGGTGAACTGACCAACGCTTGGTATTAATGTGAGCACCTACTAAAGGTTCAGCAGTCATTACTGTTCAGTTATCACTGCCATCGAGCCCAGCCTAGTCTGGGCTTTTTCTTGCCATAGACATTATTTCACTCAGCAACCTCATTAGGTGCTGGTGCAGCAACGTCTGGAAAACCGCTAGACCAAGTATGATCGTCGTCAGCTAGGTGTATCCTCACCATGCCTATGGGGCCTATCGTTAGGCATGTTGCTAAGCTAAGGCAACTGTAGGTTTTATTACAACAGCCACCTGTAATCTCATTAATATCAGCCTATTTGTGCCTTATATCCTTGAATAAAAGCCTATCGCTTGGGTTACAATCCAGAAGTTAGTTCGCTAATAATTAATGAGCATAGCAGGGTGGCGATAGACATTAGCTTAGTAGCCTTGCATGAAATAATATGGATACTCAATTAACTGGGGTGGTGCATGCAAGGCCAGCGTGTGAGCAGGACTCTATACGTCATGCTGCTGATGGCTGTGTCACATTGCGTCAAGGTACTCTCAACAGTGCGATGCCTATGCCCATCATCTATACGGTTATACCTCCTATGTGCATACATTTTTTCAAGTCATCAAGGTTTAAGCGCTTAGTGTGCGTGACGTACGCAAGCGCTGCGCAAGTATGGGCGTTGTTGTCCATTAGCTTAACCATGCTGTTTAGTCATAGTTTGGATAATTTTGCATAAGGTGAACGAGATGGCGACTGTCAATATCTTGCTGGTTGAGGATGATGAGATTGATGTCAAAACCCTGACACGGGCGTTTAAAGACCTCAAGATTGCTAATCCTATTATCAGGGCGCGCGATGGCTTAGAAGCGCTTG
>DASWSZ010000186.1:0-6305 GCA_036402395.1 Methylophilus sp. | reverse complement strand
ATCGATTCTTCGCTACGGCTTTGAATAATGCGGCCTTCATGCTCGGTAATGCTACAGAACGTGCAACCACCAAAACAACCGCGCATAATATTGACACTAAAACGAATCATTTCCCACGCTGGGATTTTGGCGTTTTTATAGATCGGATGCGGCTTACGGGCGTACGGTAAATCGTAAACGTAGTCCATCTCTTTGGTGGTGAGTGGAATCGGCGGTGGGTTCAACCACACTTCTCTATCACCATGTTTTTGTACCAAGGCGCGCGCATTGCCCGGGTTAGCCTCTAAATGCAGCACGCGTGACGCATGCGCATACAAGACTGGGTCTTGCGATACTTCTTCATAAGCTGGCAAACGCACCACTTGTTTGGCTCTATCGGCTTTAGGTTTACGTACAATTTCTATCGCTTGCGTGCCTTCAGG
Organism: Methylophilus sp.; assembly: GCA_036402395.1. Classification (GTDB taxonomy): domain Bacteria; phylum Pseudomonadota; class Gammaproteobacteria; order Burkholderiales; family Methylophilaceae; genus Methylophilus. The sequence goes on along the minus strand of DASWSZ010000186.1, from coordinate 5,883 downwards.
CAGTGCTGGTTTTGCACCATTTTCTTCAGTCGCACAGCTAGCGTCGGCCTTACCCATCTTCATTTCATAAGGATCAACCGGTTTATCCACAGCGCCGGGGCGGTCTAATTTGGTCGATTCCACTTCTGACCAACCGTCTGGCACTTGCTTACGTAAGAAAGCCGTACCGCGGATGTCTTGGATATCACTGACTTTGTCGCCACGCGCAATACGATGGGTGAGTTCAATTAAGGCGCGTTCTGCATTACCGTAAATTAGGATATCGGCTTTAGAATCCACCAAAATGCTACGGCGAACCTTATCACTCCAGTAGTCATAATGTGCGATACGGCGCAAACTGGCTTCTATGCTGCCAATCACCAACGGCACATCGGAATACGCTTCACGACAGCGTTGGCTGTACACCAATACGGCGCGGTCAGGCCGTTTATTCGGCGCCGCATCTGGCGTATAGGCATCATCTGAGCGGATTTTACGGTCGGCAGTATAACGATTGACCATGCTGTCCATATTGCCAGCAGTAATACCAAAATATAAATTAGGTTTACCTAAGGCTTTGAAGGCACTGGCATTTTGCCAATCCGGTTGCGCGATAATGCCAACGCGAAAGCCTTGCGCTTCTAATAAGCGGCCCACTAGCGCAATGCCAAAACTGGGGTGATCGACATAAGCATCGCCCGACACCAAAATGATGTCACAACTATCCCAGCCCAGTGCGTCCATCTCGGCGCGCGACATCGGCAACACCGGCGCCGTGCCAAAGCGCTTGGCCCAATACGGGCGATAGGTGTGAATGGGTTTGGCTAAACTATTGGTGTACACTTCCATAAGGCGGCTATTTTACGCACTAATCAATTGATTAAGAAGCTATTTTTCTAAATATTGTAATTAGTGCGCACTCGTACTATGATTGGTGCATGCACAAAGTGATTTATCAAGTGTCTGGTATGCGTTGCGGCGGCTGTTTAAGCCAGGTCAAACACGCGCTCGCTGCATTGGCGGACGAAGTAGAAGTCACGCTAGATCCACCGCAAGCTATCTTGACCAATCCCAAACAGCCACTCGACCAGTTGAATGCAGCCTTAAGTCAAGTTGGGCGCTATGTATTAACTGCTAGCTAGCGCTTATTTAAGTCACCTGCTGTCAGTAGATAGTGTCTATGCGCTGACTACTTGACTCTCTTTAACTTGTACAGCTAGCTTTTTTATGACGCACGATTACTATCAATTACCGCAGGGCAAGGTACGTTTACTGCGTCAATACACCCCCTTCCCGCCCTTGCAGGATGCGCTTTTAGAGCCTAATGGCCTGATTGCCATAGGCGGTGACCTCACTGCACAACGCTTAATTTCTGCCTATTGCAAAGGGATTTTTCCTTGGTATAGCGAGGACGAGCCAATTTTATGGTGGAGCCCCAACCCACGCATGGTATTGTTTCCTGATGAACTTAAGATTGCAAATTCACTCAAAAAAGTGATTAAGCAAACCCGTTTTGAAATACGCATTAATACCGCATTTGAGCAAGTGATACGCGCTTGTAGCAACGCGCCTAGACCCAATCAAACAGGCACTTGGATTAGTGAAGACATTGTGCAGGCGTATACCCACTTACATCAGCTGGGCTATGCTATGTCGGTAGAAAGCTGGCAAGACCATGTATTGGTGGGTGGGTGTTATGGTGTGAAAATAGGCCAGATGTTTTATGGCGAAAGCATGTTTTATCATGTGGCTGATGCTTCTAAAGTAGCATTTGTTCATTTAGTGGAGCATTTAAAAGCGCAAGGAGTGGGCATGATAGATTGTCAGATGAAAACCTCGCTGCTGGCCAGCTTTGGTGGCCACGAAATTCCACGGCAAGATTTTATTAACACCTTGACCACCTTAATTAAACCAGCTTATGACCTTACCTAGCGAACCCGTCCTACAAAAGCTGCAGTTTTATGTCACCACGCCCTACAGCTGTGGTTATTTGCCACAACAGCTAGCACAAAGCCTGATTGCATCACCGCAGTATTTGGTGGATGCCAATGTCTATAGTGGTTTGATTCAGCAAGGTTTTCGGCGCAGTGGCAAGTTTGCTTACAGGCCACATTGTGAACATTGTCATGCCTGCACGCCGGTGCGTGTAGTGCTGGACGCTTTTAAACCGACCCGCAGCCAAAAACGTGCATTTAAACAACATGCCGATTTACAAGCACGTATCTTACCTATCGCTTTTCAGCAATCTCACTTTGATTTATATGCGCAATATCAGGCGCTGCGGCACAGCAGTGATGCTGTGAATGCGGAACAAGAAGACGCCGAACAATACCGCCAATTTCTCTGTCAGAGCAATGTGGAAAGCGTCATGATTGAATTTAGTGACGCGCTAGGCCAAGTGAAAATAGTGAGCGTGGTGGACATTGTGCAAGATGGCATTTCTGCGGTGTACACCTTTTATGATGCTAGCGACAATAAAGCAAGTTACGGCACCTATTCCATTATGTGGTTGAGCCAATGGACGCTGACGCTGGGACTACCTTATTTATACCTAGGGTATTGGATACAAAACAGCCAAAAAATGGCTTATAAACAACAATTTAACCCGCAACAAAGATTAGTGGATGGCCATTGGTTATTGGCGAATGAAGCCAACGCGACTTATCGTAATGAACCCCTTTTGCCGTAACAAATTCCTTTTTACCTTAAGCTACGCCATTTGCCGTAACCAGTAAACTGCTGAAACACCTCACGCATTGCTTGCTCAGTAAGGTGTGTGGGTTCAGCAATCTGTAGCGCCCGCCAATATTGTTCACACAAGTTCTCCACTTCTATGGTCACCGCAAGAGCGTCGTCTAGGTCGTGCCCCAAGGCGATCATGCCGTGATTAGCCAATAAACAGGCTTTGCGTTCTGTTAATGCCGTTAAAGCAAGGTCAGACAATGCTTGCGAACCAAATAATGCATAAGGCGCGCAACGTATGCTGTCGCCACCAGCCACCGCAATCATATAATGAAACGGCGGGATGTCTTTGTGCAGACAAGCCATGGTGGTGGCAAACATACTATGGGTATGAATGACGGCCTGTATCTCAGGCCGCGCCTGCAAAATATCACGATGAAAGCGCCACTCACTGGAGGGTTTTTTATTGGCCTCGGCGCTACCATCCATGTGCATCAACACCATACTTTCTGGTGTCATTTCTTCTACCGGCATGCCAGACGGAGTGACTAAAAAACCACCCTCACAACGCACACTGGCGTTACCCGAAGTGCCTTTGTTTAAACCTGCATTGGCTAGTTTAATCACTACGGCTAGTAGTTGTTTGGCTAATAATAATGGAGCGTTTTGTATCATCTTAGCGCTTGTAATTGGTGTTGCGCTTGTAATTCGTCAGGCGTAAAAATGCCTTGCTCAGTAATAATCCCGGTGACTAATCTGGCTGGTGTTACATCAAACGCTGGGTTAGCGGCTGGACTGGTCAGTGGCATAACGCGTACTGTTTCCAAGCGGCCATCTTTAGTAAGGCCTTGCATATAAGCCACTTCATCGGCATCGCGTTCCTCAATATCAATCTCAGCCAAGCCATCTGCAATCGTCCAATCAATCGTCGGGCTGGGCACTGCTGCATAAAATGGTATTTGATTATCAAAAGCCGCCAGCGCCTTTAAATACGTACCAATTTTATTACAGACGTCGCCAGTACGGGTCACCCTATCCGCGCCGACAATCACTAAATCCACTTGGCCATGTTGCATCAAATGACCGCCGGCGTTATCGCTAATGACGGTATGCGGTACGCCGTGCTGACATAGCTCCCAAGCCGTTAGGCTGGCGCCCTGATTGCGCGGACGCGTTTCATCCACCCAAACATGCACAGGTAAACCGGCATCGTGTGCCGCGTAAATTGGCGCTAGCGCAGTGCCATGGTCTACTGTTGCCAACCAGCCGGCATTGCAATGCGTCAGTACGTTAATCACCGACTTATTATCCTTAGCCTTGCGCGCAAACGCTTGTATTAAGCTCAAGCCATGCTGGCCTATGGCTTGGTTTTGTAGCACGTCTTCATCGGCAATATTGGCAGCCTCCGCCCACGCTAAAGCAATACGCTGTTGACTATCGGCTGCCAACAACACGTTTTGCATACGTTGCAACGCCCACGCCAAGTTCACCGCAGTTGGGCGCGCTTGTTTTAACTGCCCAATGGCAGCCAATAGATGTACATCCGTTTGTTGTTGATTGACGGCCAGCGCAACACCATAAGCAGCAGCCGCACCAATTAAAGGTGCACCACGCACTTGCATGGTTTTGATGGCATGCACCATGTCAGCCACATGCTGCATACGCGTAATTTTGAAAGAAAATGGTAAATGCGTTTGGTCGATACATTCGACAAACTGTTGACTTGCATCAGGCCACAGACTACGAAAATGTTGCCCGTTAATTAACATAATATGTACAAACCTATCACCCGCTAATGAATATTGTGATTAACTAAAATAATTGATAAAAATATTGCTTTTTAGAAAAAAATATTATTAATTATTTCCATCCACAAAATCTGTGGATAACTTTGTGGATTACTGTGTCTTAAAAGCGTAACTCACCAATTTATAAGGACTTTTTCTAAAAGTGCATTTTTTAATCTATCTACATAACTTAATATAATCAATAGGTTATGTAATTTAATGTCATGTGTGTAGTTTTTAACGTTTGTTAATGTAACACTTCAAGTGTTGTGCATAAAGCCGCTAATTTTGGCAAAATTTCTAGAGAATTTTTGCCTGTAATTTCAATGATTTGCGCTAAAGAAATGCCTCTAATCTCAGCCAATACTTCAGCAATTTTTAATAGCTCTTTTGGGCTATTTCTACCTTTATGCCCCAACCACTCGGGTGGAATATCGGGGGCATCGGTCTCCAATACCAAGTCATTAATATCAAGCTGCTTGGCCAACGCTCTAATTTTTAAGGCACGGCTGTAGGTCATGGCACCGCCAAAGCCCAATTTAAAACCTAACTTGGCAAACGCCTCTGCTTGCTGGGCGCTGCCATTGAAGGCATGGGCAATGCCGCCACGCACCTTAATGCGGCGTAAATACTTTAACACTTCATCCACCGCACCGCGGCTATGCAGGATCACTGGCAAATCAAATTCACGGGCTATTTTCAGTTGCTCGCTAAAGTAATAAGCTTGCGTTGCAAGATTATGCTTGGTGACAAATAAATCCAGCCCTATCTCGCCTACGGCCACTAAACGTGGATCTATTTGTATTTGCGTGGCAATCAATTGGCGCAGCGTGTCCATATGTTTTGGCTGAGCAGTATCTATATACATTGGGTGCCAACCCAGCGCGTAGACACATTGCGGATAGTGCGCTGACAAGGTCATCACTTGCTGGAAATTTTGCTCGCCTATGGCTGGCACCACGATCATCTTGACGCCCAACTGCTTGGCGCTTGCCAATTCCGCAGCGCGGTCTAGCGCAAACTCAGGCGCATCCATATGGCAATGGGTGTCGATAAGCATCAGGCGTCCGTCTTGACAATTTGCGCGCGGATGCGCATATCTTTGCCTACCGCACGCATCTCCAGAATATTGACATCCAGCGCTTGCTGCATTTGGGTCAGGCTTGGCATGTCAAGCATACTTTTAGCGTGACCGCCCATCAGCTTAGGGGCAACATACAACAGCAACTCATCCACCAACCCAAGCGCCACTAAGGCGCCGTTCAACCCTTGTCCGGCCTCGACCATCAGCTCATTGACTTGCTCACGCGCTAGGTGGGCTAGCAGCGTGTGTAGGCATACTTGGCCATCTGCATTGGGAATGTTTAATAAAGTGGCACCGGCGGCTAACAATGCCGCGGCTTTATCGTGGCTATCGTGCGCATAGGCAATCAAC
>DASWSZ010000185.1:0-4035 GCA_036402395.1 Methylophilus sp. | reverse complement strand
CGCCCAGCTGATTTGTAATCCGAGGTATTGTCAATAAACGGGATAGAGTCACAGGCTGTTAATGCCAGTACCAATGTGCTCAAACCGATGAATTTTAAAGTTGCTTGTTGTTTCATGCTTTCACCATCCAAATATGCTTTTCAGCGTGATTTTCTAGCGCCACCATTAAGCAATGCCAGCAGACTGCATGGCATGACGTAATACTGCATGGTATTGGCTAGAAAGATTGACTAAGGGTAAACGAATGCCGGTGCTAATCAAACCCATTTGTTGCAATACCCATTTCACTGGGATGGGGTTAGCTTCGACAAATAATTTTTGATGCAAGGCAAACAGTTTGGCATTGGTGGCGCGTGCTGCAAACACATCGCCAGCCAGCGCTTGCACACACAATTCATGCATGAGTTTAGGCGCTACGTTGGCGGTGACTGAAATCACGCCATGGCCACCTAACAACATGAGTGACAAACTGGTGGCATCGTCACCACTATACACGGCAAAGTCTGGCGGGCAACGCAGCAATAAATCGGTACCGCGCTCTATGCCACCGGTGGCGTCTTTAATGCCGACAATATTGCTAATTTCTGCCAAACGCAGCACGGTATCGTTGTGTATATCGCAACCGGTGCGGCCAGGTACGTTGTACAGAATTTGCGGGATATCAACAGCGGCGGCCACTGCAGCAAAATGCTGATACAGGCCTTCTTGCGAAGGTTTGTTGTAATAAGGTGCCACTAACAAACAAGCATCAGCCCCCAATGAGTGTGCTTTTTTGGTTAGCTCAATCGCTTCACGCGTAGAATTGGCGCCAGTACCGGCAATGACAGGCACACGTTTAGCCACATGGTCTACCGTGGTTTTAATCAGCAAGCAATGTTCTTCCACATCCACCGTGGGCGATTCACCAGTCGTGCCGACAATAACAATGCCATCGGTGCCGGCTGCGATATGAAAATCAATCAGGCGTTTTAGCGCCTCAATGTCCAAGCGTCCGTCTTCAACCATGGGGGTCACAATAGCGACCAAACTGCCTTTAAGCATGTGTTCACCAGTCTTACAAAAAATGTGCATATTCTAACCGAATATGCACAATTAAGCTAAATCCAGCTGCAGTTTATATGAATGGGCTAGCTGTAAAGTTTATGCAAATAGGCCAAAATAAGAGCCGGCTCTGTTTAAAAAAAGCGCTAGGCAGTTAAATTTTGCCTTACTTATGGAGAACCTAACGTTGCAAGCCGCGCGATGGTTGAATCTATCTACAAAACAAAGCTCAAACAGGTATAATTTCGGCTAATTTACTCGGTTTAATTTACCCTACGCGCCATGTCAGAAAGCTATATTCTCATCCTAATTAGCACCGTGTTGGTCAACAACATCGTGCTGGTTAAAATTCTTGGCCTCTGCCCGTTTATGGGCGTCTCCAAGAAACTCGAGGCCTCCATCGGCATGGCGGCGGCTACGGCCTTTGTGCTGACACTGGGTTCGATGACAAGTTGGGCGATTAATCACTACTTGCTAGAGCCCAACGATGTGCAGTATTTGCGCACGCTGTCGTTTATTGTGGTGATTGCGGGCGTAGTGCAGTTGACTGAAATCATTATGGAAAAGAGCTTTCCATTGTTGTATCAAATGCTTGGTATTTTTTTACCGCTGATTACCACCAACTGCGCGGTGCTAGGCATTCCTTTACTGAATGCGCAAGCTAGCCATAATTTTGTGCAATCCGGCTTATATGGCTTTGGTGGTGCATTAGGGTTTTCACTGGTGTTGATTTTATTTGCCTCCATGCGTGAACGCCTAGAAGCCGCCGATGTGCCAGCGCCGTTTAAAGGTTCAGCCATTGCCATGGTCACCGCTGCCTTGATGAGCTTGGCCTTTATGGGCTTTGCCGGTTTAGATCGGTACTAAACGGATGCTCATTGCTCTCTATATTATGCTTGGACTCGCCTTGGCCTTAGGCGTACTACTGGGCTATTCTGCACTTAAATTCAAAGTAGAAGGTGATCCACTGGTAGCGCGCATTGATGCCATCTTGCCGCAAACGCAATGTGGTCAATGCGGCTACCCAGGCTGCAAGCCTTACGCCACGGCCATTGCAAAAGGCGAAGCGGACATTAACCAATGCCCACCCGGTGGTGACGCAGGCGTGCATGCGCTGGCAGACTTAATGGGCGTAGAGTACAAACCGCTCAATGCCGAACATGGCGCGCCTAAGCCTAAAGCGGTGGCGTTTATCGATGAAAATATCTGCATCGGTTGTACTTTGTGCATACAAGCTTGCCCAGTGGATGCGATTTTGGGCGCGGCCAAACATATGCATACCATTATTGCCAGTGAATGTACCGGCTGCGAGTTGTGCATTACACCTTGCCCTGTTGATTGCATCAGCATGCAAGTAGTGGGTGAAACACCTGACAACTGGAAATGGAAATACCCGACCATTCCTATTACCCCCATCGCACTCAATAGCAAACCGCAAGATAGCAAACTACAAGCAAGCCTATGAATGCATTAGTGAATTTTAGCCAAATTTTTAAGTTTAATGGCGGCATACACCCGCCTGAGAATAAGACCATCTCAACCCAATTGCCAATTGGGCAATTACCACTGCCCAAAACCTTGGTACTGCCCCTGCGTCAGCACGTCGGCAATATGCCCAAAGTGAAAGTGCAAGTGGGCGAGCATGTACTCAAAGGCCAATTGCTGGCAGAAGCCGAAGGCGCAGTCTCTGCCGCCATCCATGCGCCTACCTCTGGCACCATCAGCGCGATTGCCGAAGCGATTATTCCGCACCCTTCTGGCTTACCTGACCACTGCATTACCTTAACGCCGGATGGCTTGGACACTTGGATAGCCCATGCTGGGGTGGATTGGCAACAGACCGATCGCAAGCAATTAATCGCCAGTTTACGTACTTCTGGCATTGTTGGGTTAGGCGGCGCGACGTTTCCTACGCATATTAAATTGCGTGCCGATGGTAAATCACAGGTGCATACTTTGGTGATTAACGCCGCCGAATGTGAACCCTATATTAGCTGCGACGACATGCTGATGCGTGAACGTGCAGACCAAGTGGTGAAAGGCATTGCGATTGCGCAATTTTTGCTGGGCGCCGAACAAGTGCTCATCGGCATAGAAGACAATAAGCCAGAAGCAGTGCTAGCCATGCAGGCCGCGGTCGCTGGCACTGGCATGCAGGTACGCGTAGTACCCACCTTATACCCAAGTGGCGATGCACGTCGCTTAGTCCATTTGTTAATGGGCACAGAAATCCCGTTTGATAAACGCTCGACCGAAGTCGGCATCCAAGTCTTCAACGTCGCCACCGTGTTGGCGCTGCACCGGTATTTTGATTACGGCGAGCCGGCGCTCAGTCGTATTGTGTCCATGACGGGTAACGTGCAACAACCACAAAACTTTGAGGTGTTATTTGGTACACCGCTGATGGATTTAGTGCAAGCCGCCGGTGGCGCTAAGCCAGATACCAGCCACTTTATTATGGGTGGGCCGATGATGGGCTTTAACCTGCCAGATACTGCTGTGCCGATTACCAAAGCGGCCAATTGTATTATCGCGGCTTCTCCCACTTTGTTTGCACCACCTCCGCCCGCCATGCCTTGCATACGCTGTGCACGTTGCGCCGATGCTTGCCCGGTCAATTTGCAACCGCAAGAACTGTACTGGTTTGCCAAATCGGATAACTTTGAAAAAGCGCGTGATTACAAATTATTTGATTGTATAGAATGTGGCGCGTGCTCGTATGTCTGCCCTAGCGATATTCCATTGGTGCAATATTACCGTTACGCCAAAAGTGAAATTATTGCCACCGATAAAGCCAAAGAAGCTGCCAATTTGGCGCGTGAACGCAATGAGGCGCGCTTAGCGCGTATAGAACGCGAAAAACTGGAGCGCGCACAAAAACACGCAGAACGTGCGCAAGCCGCTAAAGCTGAGCGAGAAGATAAAGCAGTGAGCGCTGATACCCACACAAATGCTGCCTCCACCACGGCTGTAGTTAAAGACAAAGTAACCCCG
>DASWSZ010000184.1:0-4389 GCA_036402395.1 Methylophilus sp. | reverse complement strand
AAATGCCGTGACTATAATTTGTATATCAGTGGCAATGGCCGCGAAGAATCGATGCAGGAACGCGCTTGCTTAGTCAGCAACGGCAACTGGAAAACCATGTAATTGGACGATGTGTTCGATAATGGCTTGAATATCATTTTGGATGAGTTTAATTGCTTAACGCGCTGTATGTGGATTTCAACTCGTATTTTGCTTCGATAGAGCAACAGCTACGCCCTGAGTTGCGCGATAAGCCCATTGGCGTACTGGCGGTGATGGCAGAAACCACCTGTTGCATTGCCGCCAGTTACGAAGCCAAAGCGTTTGGCATTAAAACCGGCACCGGCGTGCGTGATGCGCGTAAGCTGTGTAAAGACATTATTTTTATCGAAGCCCGTCCACCACTCTATGTAGAACACCATCACAAACTCATCGAGATTGTGGAGAGTTGTACCCATGTCGAAAAGGTACTGTCGATTGATGAAATGGTATGCAAGCTGACTGGTAGCCAACAAAATAAAGACAATGCACTCAAACTTGCCGCCAAAATCAAGCAAGCAATCTATCAACAATACCCCTACGTTTTATGCTCCATAGGCATTGCGCCGAATACCTTTTTAGCCAAAACTGCCTCTAACATGCAAAAGCCAGATGGCTGCGTGGTGATTGAGGCCAGTGAGCTTCCACACAAGCTCTATTCATTAAAATTACGCGATTTAAACGGCATAGGCGCGCAAATGGAAGCGCGGCTGAATCGCTATAAAATCAACACTATAGAGCAATTATATGCGCTGAATCGCGACCAATTACGTAGCGCATGGGGCAGCATAGAGGGCGAACGCTATTACGATAAGCTGCGCGGCATTGAGCCTTTTTATGTGAAAAATGCACGCAGCAGCTTGGGGCACTCACATGTACTGCCGCCCGCGCAGCGCAGTATTGCAGGCGCTAAAGCGGTGATGCATAGATTGTTACAAAAGGCCTGCACGCGCATGCGCACGTATGGTTTGCTGACCACGCACATCAGCATTAAAGTAAAGTTGCGCGGCAAGCCCAGCTTTTACAATGAAAGTGCCATTTCTGCCACCGATCACACGTTAAGCTTAATTGAATCGCTAGAGATATTATGGCAGGCCTATCCGGCGCATGAAACTGAACCAGTGGCGGTGGGTGTGCATTTTAGTGGTCTCACCACGGCTGAGGACATGGCCTACGATTTATTTGCAGAAAAGCCGTCGGCCAACGCAAAAAAACTTAATCAAGCCTTAGATTTACTCAATGCTAAGTACGGTAAAAATACGGTGTATTTTGCTGGGGCGCATCAGGCTTTGCTAGAAGCGCCGGTGCGTATTGCTTTTAACCATATCCCTAATTTGGATATTTAATCACAACGTGAAAGCGGCGCAGTCTCAGGGCTGCGGCTTAAGTCATCGCGCACTCTGGTCATGCTTAGGTCACGCGTGACCACACTACGTGATAAATCCGCCTGTTGTTTGGTGATAGCTAAATCATCACTTTTTTTGATGTAAGACAAGTCATGGCGTGTGCGATTCATGGAAATCTGCGGCGTTTCTGGGCTACGTGATAAAAAATCCTGATGCCGGTGCATAGACAATACGGCGGTTTCTGGGCTGCGACTTAAGGGATCAAACCGCTGGGTCACACTTAAGTCATGGCTCTGTTTACTATAGGATAAGTCATCACGCTGCTTAGTCATCGACAAAGGTGCTGTTTCTGGGCTACGACTTAAATTAGCTTGTGGGCACGCGCTAATACCATCCGCAGTCATGCCCACATTACATGGGCAACTTTTATCCGCAGCAAATGTGGTGGTGGCTGAAAACAGCACACAACTTCCTAATAATCGCCAAAGTTTTTTCATGAGGATGTCCTGCAATCGTTGAATGGACTATACCGCGCGTATTTAACAAATACAAGCCCACTAGCTAGATTGCGCATATTGCAGGCAAAAGCTAATCTATACAAACTTACACGTATAAAATATACGCTGGTAACAGGTTTATGTAAAAGTCTCCATCACATGCTGATAAGCCAAGTTTGCTTTTACAATCTGCTTACGTCCTAAGCGTTTAGCCTCGTACAGCGCCTCATCAGCGGCCAACAATAGTGCAATCTCGCTATCTAATTGATGCGGTATCATACTGGCAACACCAATACTTAAAGTGAGTTGCTGCGCAATATGCGAACCTAGGTGTGGAATATTCAGCCGCTCCAACTCAGTGAGTATGTCTGCTGCTATTTTCAAGGCATCTTCTTCCGGCGTTTCCGGCAGAATAATGGCAAATTCTTCACCGCCAAAACGCGTGACCATGTCATTAGCGCGTCGACAATAGCCTACCAGTAAACGGCTGACGCTGACTAAACATTTATCGCCACCATCGTGACCATAGGTGTCGTTGTATTGTTTAAAGTAATCGATATCGATAAATAAAAATGACAGTGGTTTTCCAGCACGACACAATCGGTTCCATTCATGCTTCAAACATTTATCCATGGCGCGCCGGTTGGCAATACCCGTCAATTGATCTATTTCGGCAAGCTGCAATAGCTTGGTGTTGGACTCTGCCAACTGGCATAATAAGCGTTCATTTTCAAAACGCGCCTCCAGAGATCTGGCCAAGCGGTTATGAAACATCAGCGCAGACAGGTACATCACCACAGCATAAAAAATATAGAGGGTGATGAGTGTCAAATAGCCTTGCAGAGGCTCACGTATCAGCATATAAAACAGGCAACCCATAGCGGGTAAATAGAAGGCCGAAAAAGCGGCGAATACACTGGCATTGGCATTAAAAGAGGCTGCAATTAAGCCGGTAAATACGGCAAATAAAATCACTTGATGGGAGACGGGCCAATCTGGGCTAAAAAATAAACACATAATGCCCCACATCAGCCCAGCTAAAAATGCGCCAAGCACATAGACGCTACCCCATCGCTCCATTACCAGATAATCTTGTATAGAAAGTCGATTAAAAATGACAGCAGCAGTGGTGCGGGATAAACAGAGCAAAAGAAATATAATCAGCCACATGCTGAGCTTGACTTGATCAACCAACTCCCAAAAGGTGGCCACATACACAGTACCGGTAATCATCGCCAGTATTTGGATAGGAATATTATGTCCATAGAGTAAACGAATCTGCTCTGCCCTCACAGCGGGGTTGAAAGGCTGTGGCATGAATTCTTTGATTAGTCACATGACAATAAATGTAAATCCATATGCATCATTAAGAAAAACCCCATGGCTAATAGGCAATGTTCTTACGCACCGTGTATTACTCAATATTGCCGGTTGTTCCGTATTTACTGGGTGTGACTGTTCACAACAATAAGGCGATTGGTCTGATAGCGCTAGATACCAAAGCTGCAGTGTTATAACTCGCTTTAATCTACAGCTATCCTGCTTACGTTGACGTGCGCCACATACGCATTACATCGTTCTGGACTTGCTTTGTGTTGAGTATGCGCCTATGTGAGCACGCTATGTGCGTAGTACTGGCTGAGATATTAAGAATTTACAATATTTAATCGATAGCACATATGGCGGCGCCATTAGGCTTAGAAAATCGTGATAACAAGCCACAGTTAAGCGCAGCCTATCGTGTGTTTTAAGTAATGCGCCTACACATACCGCGCTAAAAAAGCTTGCCCACCAACCAAGTCGCCCCCACTAGCAGCATATTTTCGCGCGCACTATCCTGCTGCATATGAATATAAGCCGCATCTAGCACCAGCCTTGGGGTAACGGCATAGCTCAGCGCCAATAGCACTTGCTTGGTGTTGGCTACGTTAGATTGATGCGTACCAGACAACTCTAGGGCGTATCCTAGTTTGCCGGTGGAATAGCCTAAACAGCTGACCCATAACAGCACATTGCGGCCTGCATTGGCGTCTGCTGCACCCAGATGCGTGACGCCTAAATTGGTGTCCAGCCGCCAGTCTTCAGTCAAATCTAGGCTGTGGATGCCATTTAATAGGTAATCGGTTTGTGCGCTGCCTAGGCCTTGTTTAGCGGTAGGCAAGTTAACGCCCACCTCTAGCCCTAGGTCTTGTTGTGGTAAATCTAAATCAAACAAGTGTTTAGCCAGTAAAAACGTATCACCGCGTCCGCTTTGGGTATCGCCCAAGCCACGTCGGCTAGTCCAGGCATCGCCGCCTATTAACACACCCCAGTGTGGGTTAAAGGCATATTTGGCGAGATACTGCATAGATTTACTATGACTGTCATCGCTACGGCTTTGGCTCCAGCCTACTTCTAGCTCAAGATAACCGGGCACGGGTAGCTCGGCTGGGTTAGATACTGTGGGGCGATAAGGGGTGGCCGCGAGCGCTGAGTTATCACTGGTGATTGCAGTGGTCTCAGCCTGTGCATTCATACACGTGCCAAGT
>DASWSZ010000183.1:0-11155 GCA_036402395.1 Methylophilus sp. | reverse complement strand
TGACCAAGCCACCGTAAAGCTGACTGCGGAAGAGCTCACCTCTTTGCGCGGCCAAGTACAAGCCATCCATAAATCGCAAGGGGTGATTGAGTTTACGCTAGATGGCACTATCCTGCATGCCAATGACAATTTCTTACAGGTGGTCGGTTACAGCGCTGAACACATTATTGGCCAACACCATAGCATGTTTGTCGATGCCGACACCAAAAACAGCCCGGCCTATCGCGACTTTTGGGCCAAACTCAAACGTGGCGAGTTTGATTCTGGCGTGTATAAGCGCCTAGCCCAAGGTGGCCGTGAGGTATGGATACAAGCTTCGTATAACCCGATTATGGACAACGCTGGCAAACCATACAAAGTGGTGAAATTTGCCACTGAGATCACCAAGCAAGTGATGCGCGATGCCGACGCCAGTGGCCAAATGGCAGCCATTAGTAAATCGCAAGGCGTGATTGAATTTACCCTCGATGGCTATATTTTAGCGGTCAATCAAAACTTTGCTGCCGTCACCGGCTATAGCGAAGCTGAAATCATCGGCAAACATCACAGCATGTTTGTGGATGCCGCCTATAAAACCAGCGCTGAATACAAAGCCTTTTGGCAAAACTTGGCGGCCGGTAAATCCGATGCCGGACAATACAAACGCATAGGCAAAAATGGCCAACAAATTTGGCTGCAAGCTTCCTACAACCCTATATTTGATTTAAATGGTAAACCGGTCAAAGTGGTGAAATACGCGGCCGACATCAGCCAGCAAAAAAATGCAGAAGCCTTAATTAATGGCCAGTTAGAAGCCATAGGACGCTCATTGGGCGTGATTGCGTTTACGCCCAGCGGCCATGTGCTAGAAGCCAATCAAGCCTTTTTAGACACGCTAGGCTACAGCCAAGCCGAGGCCATCGGCCAACACCATAGCGCATTTGTGGATAGCCAATATGCCAAAAGCACTGAATATCAAGCCTTTTGGGCCAAACTCAACCGCGGTGAGTTTGAACATAATATTTATAAACGCATAGGCAAAGGCGGCAAAGAAGTCTGGATAGACGCCTCTTACAACCCGATTAAAGATGTCAACGGCAAAGTCATCAAAGTGGTGAAATTTGCTGTGGACATTACCAAAGAGAAAACGCGCTTGGTGGATTTAGAAGGCCAAATGACAGCCATTAACAATAACCAAGGTGTCATTGAATTCTCGATGGACGCCAAAGTGATTGCGGTGAATCAAAACTTTTTAAATATCATGGGCTATACCGAACAAGAAGCGTTAGGCAAACCACATAGCACATTTGTGGACCCGGTGATGGCTGCCAGTGCCGAGTACAGTGAGTTTTGGGCCAAATTAAGACGTGGTGAGTTCGATGCCAATCAATACAAACGTGTGGGCAAAGGCGGCAAAGAGATTTGGTTACAAGCCAGCTATAACCCGATTCGTGATATCAACGGCAAAGTAGTCAAAGTGGTGAAATTTGCCAGCGATGTGACAGAAGCGGCCAAAATGAGTGCCAATTTGAGCAAAGCGGTCAAAGAAATCAACGAAGTGGTGGAAGCGACTAAAGCCAATGACTTATCAGTACGCGTGGTGCTGTCTGATAAATCCGGCAATATGCTGAGCCTAAGTGAAGGCGTCAATGCGCTGATTGATGGCATGACATCTGTCGTGCAACATGTGAAAGAAGCGGGCGAAACCATTAATACGGCAGCCAGTGAAATTTCTGCTGGTAACTCGGATTTATCGCAACGTACCGAAGAACAGGCCTCAAGTTTGGAACAAACAGCAGCCAGTATGGAACAGTTGTCTTCTACTGTGAAACAAAATGCTGAGAACGCCAAACAAGCCAATCAATTGGCAATTTCTGCTTCTGGCGTGGCGCTGCAAGGTGGCGAGGTAGTATCTGACGTGGTGATGACCATGGGCGGTATTAACGAAAGTGCGAAAAAAATCCAAGACATTATTAGCGTGATTGACGGCATTGCCTTTCAAACCAATATCTTGGCGCTTAACGCAGCAGTAGAAGCAGCGCGTGCCGGTGAACAAGGCCGTGGCTTTGCTGTGGTGGCAGGTGAGGTGCGTAACTTAGCGCAACGCTCCGCCACCGCCGCCAAAGAAATCAAAGGACTCATTACCGATTCTGTCGAGAAAGTGGCCAATGGCACACGTTTGGTAGAAAAAGCCGGTGAAACCATGACCGATATTGTGAACTCAGTCAAAAAAGTCACCGACATTATGGCGGAAATTACCCAAGCTACGCAGGAACAAAGTACAGGTATTGAGCAAGTCAATCAGGCCGTGACGCAAATGGATGAAGTGACACAGCAAAATGCTGCACTGGTGGAGCAAGCCGCTGCCGCTGCCATGTCGCTGGTTAGCCAATCCAATAGTTTGATGGATGCGGTAAATATCTATTTATTAGAGCCGCCAGCGCATGTAAAACTGCTTAAACGCGCTTAAGCGTGCACATGTATAGTTTCTTTGCACTTGGACAGACATCGGCATCTAACCATCATGCGGTATAAATTTTATGAAAGTAAAATTTTATTTGTTCTGATTAGCCTCATTATCTTGATTCAAATCAGTGCGTTTGCTGCGCAAATTGTCAGCAATCGCCTGATTATTGAAAAATCGATTAATGAGCAATTGCAGATAGGCGCGCAGGTATTATATAAATTGCTGGAATCGCGCAGCACACAACTCAGGCAATCCGCAGATGTGTTGGTCAGTGATTATGCATTTAGAGAGTCGGTGTCAATTGCGCGTGATGATGTGCCGACGATAAACTCTATGTTGCAGAATCACGGCGCACGCGCCAAAGCGCCACTGATGATTTTGACCGACGTGCAACATCAGGTCATCGCGGCCTATCCCACTCAACGACTATCGCATTATGGCGCCTATATCGAGGCGCAACCGGCCACTTATAGCCCGCGTATGGGTCTGGTAGCGGCCTTAGATAATCAGCTGTACCAAACCGCTATTGCCAAAGTCAAATCGCCACGCCATATTGCCAACTTGCTGGTGGGTTATGAACTGAATCAAGCCTTTGCCAATGAACTGCGCGATTTGATTGATATGGACTTTTTTTTCATCGCGCATACGCAACATGGCTGGAAAATCCATGCCTCTACCATGGCACCGCACATTGCCCAACGGTTTATAGCACAGTTTGAGCCGCGTAACACCAGCATGCCAGTGCAGATTGAGGACAAAGACCAGCGCTATTTAATGTTGGCCATGCCCATTGCCGATACACGTAATAATGATATTTTCGCCATCGTGTCTAAACCGGTACACGAAGTGATTCTGCCCTACCAACTATCAGAAAATATCTTGTTTTATTTATTGTTGATTACCCTGAGCTTGTCCATCATCGCCATTTTTTATGTCACCAAAAAAATGGTCACCCCCCTCAATGAACAAGCGCATATGGACAATTTAACTGGGCTAGGCAACCGACGCTTGTTTAATATTGCCATGCACCATGCGCAAGAAAACATTCAAGTGGACGACGTACCGTTTGCCTTGCTACTGCTGGATTTAAATAAATTTAAAATGATCAATGACAACAAAGGCCATATGGTGGGCGATAACGTGCTTAGAATCACAGCAGACAGAATTAAGCATGCCATTAGAAAAGACGATAGTGCGTTTAGGCTGGGCGGTGACGAATTTGTGGTGATTTTAGAAGATTGTAAAGAAGCCATCGTTGAGGTGATAGCCGAGAAAATCTCACAGGCCATTCTTAAGCCGATTCCACATGACGGTGAGTTACTGCATATTCAAGCCAGCATAGGTATAGTGCTGGCGCCGCAACACGGTGACAATTTAAACATATTATTGAAAAGAGCCGACGAAGCCATGTATGTGGCGAAATCGACCAATGCCCACTACTGTATTTATCAAAATCACGACTTTATTTAGCACAAATACGCACCCTGCATGGCTAACACATATGTTAGCTAACCAACATACAACCCCTAGCCCACTTGTCACTTATAATAATATATATATTAAAATCAAAAGCTTAGCTTATAAATAAAGTTGGCATCATTTATGCTTTATGCAATACAACTTAGTTTGTCATTCAATAGTACGCCAACATTATGACAATTATAAGAAATGCATAAACAACAGGGGATAACAATTATGCAACGTGCTACGCTTAATCATACTTACATAGTCATTTGGAGTGCTGTTCAATCTGCTTTTGTAGCAGTGGCAGAAAACGTCAGAGGTAAAGGCAAATCAGCAAGCACTGCCTCTTCTGTCTCCAAGGATAAAGTAGCGTCGCCAAGCAGCAGCATCAGCTATCCCAACCCTAGCTTACTGGCACTGGCCTTAATGTTAAGTGGCACCGTACATGCAGCTGACTTGCCCACTGGTGGCGAGATTGTCGCGGGCTCTGGCAACATCAGCCAAAGCGGCAACGTCATGACCGTGACGCAAAATAGCGACAAAATGGCTACCAACTGGCAGTCTTTTAGTATTGGCGCCAACAATACCGTCAACTTTGTGCAGCCTTCTGCTAGCGCCATTGCGCTAAACCGCGTATTGGGTAGCGATGTTTCAGTCATTCAAGGTGCACTCAACGCCAACGGCAAAGTATTTTTAGTCAACCCTAATGGCGTATTATTTACGCCAACTGCGCAAGTCAATGTCGGCGGTTTAATTGCGTCAACCTTGAATATCAGCAATGAAAATTTTATGGCCGGTACTTTTAATTTTACCGGTATCAGCAGCAACGCCATTATCAACCAAGCCAATATTATTGCAGTGAACGGCGGCTCAGTGGTACTCATCGCGGCTAAAGTCATCAATGAAGGCAGCATAGTGGCAACAGCTGGCAATGTATTGATTGCTGCCGGCTCTAATGTCACTTTGGATATGGGCGGCCCAGTTAAAATTCAAGTGAATGCAGGTGCGATTGACGCGCTGATACACAACGGCGGCGCCATTAAAGCCGACGGTGGATTGATTTACCTGACCGCCAAAGCCGCTAACGATTTAGCCAGCACCGTTATCAACAATACGGGCTTGATTGAAGCGCAAACACTGGCCACTGGCAAACAAGGTGAAATTTACCTGATGGGCGACATGGACAATGACCGCATTACAGTGGGCGGCACATTAGATGCTAGCGCACCGGTGGCAGGCAATGGTGGATTTATTGAAACCAGCGCGGCAAATGTGCAAATTGAAGACAACGTGAATGTCACCACCAGTGCAGTGAACGGCTTAACCGGTAATTGGTTAATCGACCCAGTGGATTTTTACATCAGCGCTACTGGCGGCAATATTACTGGCAGCCTATTAAACAACTTACTCAACAGCAATAGCATCAAAATTCAAACTACTACAGGTACCGATACTGCCACTAATCGTTATGGCACCACTGGCGACAAAGGCGACATTTATGTCAATGACGCCGTCATGTGGAGCATTAACACCCTAACATTAAGTGCGCACCGCAATATTTATATTAATGCTGCCTTAACTGGCATGCGTTTGCCGCGTAAAACAGACGCAAAATTAGTGTTTGAATATGGTCAAGGCGCTGTCAACGCTGGTAACACCGCATTTTATGCAGCGGGCCTCACTGGCAGCATCAGACTGCCTACTGGCGATAATTTTTCGACTAAACTAGGCTCAGATGGGGCGACTGTCGTAACACAAATTAATGCGGCAGGGGTTGGTGGTGGCGCAGGCTCACCACTTACCGTGCTTAACAGCGGCGCTGCTGGGCAAGCACTGATTAATACTCAACTAGCGGCTGACACAGTTGACCCAGTTGACCCAGTTGACCCAGTTGACCCAGTTGACCCAGTTGACCCAGTTGACCCAGTTGACCCAGTTGACCCAGTTGACCCTGTTGATCCTGTTGATCCTGTTGATCCTGTTGATCCTGTTGATCCTGTTGATCCTGTTGATCCTGTTGATCCAGTTGAGCCAGTTGAGCCAGTTGAGCCAGTTGAGCCAGTTGAGCCAGTTGAGCCAGTTGAGCCAGTTGAGCCAGTTGAGCCAGTTGAGCCAGTTGAGCCAGTTGGTCCAGGCACTGGCGACAATGGTGGCGGCGCTAATCCAACACCTGAGGTGGCACTGACAGCAAATAGTAATCAACAAAACGCGACCACTGACGCACAATTACAAACTGCTTCAGTGGTAGAACGTACTGTGATTCAGAACGATAGCTCTGGCCTAAGATATGTTAGCTTAGACGATGCGCCGACGGCGGCAGGTAATTCTAACGAGAACAATAAACCAGCGGCTATTAAAGTCAAAAGAGAAGGGGTGATTAACTATTTTGGCAGCGGCGTCAGCTTACCAGAGTAGATTGAGGTGACAGCGTAGTACTGAGCTTGCATTTGCGTGTTAAATAATGTAAAAACACTGCAAGCTCAGGATTACATTACATAAACCTGAATCGTAATCCACTTAATTATAAGAATGTCATCCCAGCCATGATTCAAAAATACGCAATCTATAGCATCGCGCCTGTGATGTTAGCCATCTCAGCCGCCAGCTTTGCCGGTAATTTTGTGAGGCCTGATGCCGGTAGAACGTTGCAAGAAATTACCCCACCCAAGGCGCTACCTGAACCTAGTTTGGACATTGATATTCAATCACCAGAAACCAAGCCAGCCGTAGAGGGTGGTGCACAGATTACCGTCAAGTCGATTTCTATTAAAGGCAATAGTATTTACGATCAAGCCACGCTGCTGGCCTTAATTGGCGATTTCGCTGGCAAATCCTACGATTTAGCTGGCTTAAAAAAACTGGCCAACATTATCACCGAGCATTACCGCAAAAATGGTTATCCGTTTGCGCGCGCAGTGATTCCAGCCCAAAAACTGGATAACGGCGACATTACCATCGAAGTGGTGGAAGGTCGCTACGGCGACATAAAAGTCAACGGCACAGATAAACAAAGCGCTGGCGCACAGAAGTTTATGGACGTGCTCAAATCGGGCGATGTCATCGAAAGCAAGAAACTCGAACGTGCCACCTTAATTTTAGACGACCAACCAGGTTACTCAGTCACGCCTGTGATTACGCCTAGCGAAAAAATAGGCGCTGGCGATTTGGATGTCAGCGTCACGCGCGATAAAAAATACTATGGCGAAGTGGGCCTGGACAATTATGGCAACCGCTACACCGGCAGAACCCGCGGTCATATTGAGTTAGTGGCAGATAGCCCACTGATGTTTGGTGACCAGATCCGCTTAAACACCATTTATACTGAAGAAAACACCTGGTTTGGTTTTTTGAAATATAACTTGCCAATCGGCGGCTCTGGCTTGCGTGCCAATATCGGCTACACCCACACCTATTATGAACTTGGTAAAGAATTTGCCAGTTTAGATGCCAACGGCACCGCCAAAGTCACGACCTTAGGCTTAAGCTACCCAATTATTCGCTCACAAAATAGCAACTTAACCATTGCCGCCAATTATCAATATAAACGACTCAACGATCAAACCGATGCAGTAGACGCTAGCTTTAACAAATATAGCCACAGTTTGCCTATCACCCTAAGTTTTGATGTAAAAGACCAACTTGGGCTCGGTGGCATCACCTATGGCAATGTGACATGGACTCATGGCACCTTGAACCTAGACAGCGAATTGACAGCCTTAGACCGTTTAACAGCTAAAACAGAAGGCGATTTTGATAAATTAAACATTGATATTGCACGTATACAAGCACTGCCTGCCCAGTTTAATCTGCTTGGTCGCTTATCCATGCAAGCCACTAACGGCAACTTAGACTCCTCAGAAAAATTTGGCTTAGGCGGCGTCAATGGCGTGCGCGCTTACCCCAGTGGTGAAGGCTTTGGCGATGAAGGTGCATTTGCTAAAGTAGAGTTAAGCTATGTTGGTAATACGCTGTTTAACCCGTATGCCTTTTACGATGTAGGGTCGGTGAAGATTAACCACAATACGTTTGATGACAGCAAAAATCGGCGCAGTGTTTCTGGCACTGGCTTTGGCGTACGTCTGGAGAAAAACAAATGGTCGGGTGATGCCAGCGTTGCTTGGCGCTTATCTGGCGGTAGACCTTTATCGGACACTAAAAATGAAGTACCAATGATGTGGCTGGGCGGCAAGTACAAGTTTTAACATCACGCATTGCACAATTAGCCAGCAGCCTATATAGCAACAGGCACTTTAAGTGCCTGTTTTTTTGCGCGATACCTTAATTAAACGTACTCCAATTCCACACCTCTTATATTCATAGCACCCACTTTCAAGCCACCGAAATTCTTGGTGCCCCGTCGCCACGCCTTTAGTTG
Organism: Methylophilus sp.; assembly: GCA_036402395.1. GTDB lineage: Bacteria > Pseudomonadota > Gammaproteobacteria > Burkholderiales > Methylophilaceae > Methylophilus. The sequence continues at coordinate 2,870 of DASWSZ010000183.1, read as the reverse complement.
GCTTCAGCCGCTGTTTCCAAAGCCAGTTTGACTGCATTGGCATTGAGTGGCCAGCCCCTTAAACAAAACACCCCGGCGTCTAACTTATAAAGTATGGGCGACGCTACTAAAACTTCATACAAAGTAATCATGTCCATGCCAGCCTCCACCATTTGCCCCTGCTCTGCTTCGCTATCTGCTTGTGTGACCAACGCTTGCGCAATACTTTGTCGGGACGCTACACCATGGCAGCCACTGAGAAAACGATACACTTTAAACTCCGCGTCCGTCAGTACCTCTTCTACACTCAGTGTGGTTTTCAGCTTAAATTCATGACGGTGTGAGGTCTGCACCCAAGGCGTTCTTTTCAGCAGCTCTATCACCACCAAAAACGAGGCTTCCAAGCTAAATTGCATCAGCCGTGCATGGTCATTGGCAGTACGGCGGCTACGCATCAATGCTTGCACAATGTCTTCCACATCAATTTTACGTGGCGACACTGCCAGTAATTTACGCACAATATGGTGTACCTTGTTATCAGCAGGAAACTCATGGCCAAACCAAAACCAGCCATGGTCATGCAGCAGCCATTCAAACCCTGGCATCAAGCGTATGGATTTCAATACTTCCTCCTCTGAAATACCGCGCTTCAGCACCACCGAGGCTTCGCCCAACACATAATACAATTGGGCGGCTCCACAGGTGCGTATCATCTCCAGTGCCAAATCACGCGTCACCCGCAGTAGTTCGGTTTCGTGTGTTTCTGGCTCAAACGCGACCACATCCCACTGTGTATCGGTATCGGTGTTCGATTCAGTCAAGTCCAGCATTTTTTTACCCAACACTTCACGGCTAAAACGGTCTATGCTAATCACCGATAAATGCTCGCCTAGCAAGGCACGGTAGTGCGCATCCAGCTCTTTAATGGTGGCTGGTAAATGTTGCTTTATGTCTTGCGTAATATGGTCCAAACACGGCATTGGCACTTGCAAGCCTTTGGTGCGGTCTATCATTTTATGCAAAATTTGTTTGACGCGCTCTACCGTGATGGTGTATTGCGCGCTCAGCGCGGGCAGCGACACTTGCGCCTCACCATTCACGCCATAATGCGTGGCAAAAATATCTGCGGTGCGCTTTTCTGGTTTTTTTAATTGCTGATAATCACTGGTGCGCCGGTAAACGTTTTCTGTGGCTAACCAACACCCCACCAAGCGTATCTCTTCGGCAATGGTCTTGGCCGTTAGATGCTCCGTCACCACATCGGTTTTGGCCAGATGAATATCCGGGGTTTTAATGTCAATATCGCGTAGCCAACCTTTAGGTACTTTTAACAAGGCCTCAATTTTGGCTTCTAGCTCAAAAATAGGTCTGGCCGGTAAAATATCTTCCCAAGAGAAATAGGTCACGCGGTTCATGCCCACCTGCTCGGCGATGTGTTTGGTGGTCATTTTAAGCTTGTAACGCCTCGCTTTCATACGCTTAGCTAGCGCCTCACGCTGCTTAACCGTCTGCCGCTCGTAAAATATCTTACTCTTCACATCCGGGTCGGGGATAAATGGCGTCGTCGGTTCTACTCCAGTCACAATCCAGTCGGGATGAATATTGAGGACGGTAGCAATGATGTTGAGGTATTTTTTTTGCCGATTCAGGCCAAAATGACTTTCACACGAAATATAATTTTGCGTAGACAAATCTAAGGCAATAGCCATATCGGTCACGCTCAGGTGATGATCCAAGCGCTTTTCTTTAATTCTTGCGGCAATCTGTAGGGCTTCTGCGTCTGTCGTCATGTCAGGGCGTTACAACCTATTCGTATTTTGATTTATCTTAGCGATAAAGCGCCTTCAGCGCCAGCCATCTCTGACATTTGCGCGGCTGATGCCATGGGCTTAGCCGGAATTATACTGCTGTACAACATAGCTTGGGGCTGATGATGTGGGTCAGCGGTGTTGCAGCGTAAATCAGGTATCATGCCTTTATACACCAATGACTTGACTATTTTCTGATAACCCCTATGGCGACCCCTACTCATTTACAACACAATAACCCGTTACATGGCGTCACACTGGCAACCATTGTTAGTGCGTTGGTGGATTTTTGCGGCTGGCAAGGCTTAGCGACGCGCATTCCAGTCAATTGTTTTAGTCATGACCCCAGCATTAAATCCAGCCTGACTTTTTTGCGCAGAACGCCTTGGGCGCGCGATAAAGTAGAGGCGCTCTATTTAGAGATGCTGAGCGTAAGCAAAGACTTAACTCAGGCCAAACCCTGACAACTTGACCGCGCGTGCTATGCTGTCGGCTTTACCATTTTTAAGCCTACGCCATGACCATAGACACCATCAACACACCCACTGAAACCTTTATCCCCAGTAAGGATGCTTCCTTAGAATCGTCTATCCGCACCTTGCAAGGTAAGCTGGAAGCACTGGGCATTCATGTGGTGGAAAAATCATGGCTCAATGAAATTGAAGGCATTTGGTCGGTGCACATGATAGACCGCGATTGCACACGGCTGTTTACCAATGGCAAAGGCGCCTCACAATTGGCGGCACGTGCCAGCGCGCTAGGTGAATATTTTGAGCGCCTGAGTACCAATTATTTTTGGACACACTTTTATTTAGGCGAAACAATTGCTAACAGTGATTTTGTGCATTACCCCAATGAACAATGGTTTCCGCTTAAAAATGACAAATGGCCAACAGAACTACTCACGCCAGAGTTACAGCTGTTTTACAACCCAGAAGGCACTTGCCCAGCCAGTAATTTAATTGACTTAAATTCTGGTAACCAAGACCGCGGCATTTGCGCGATTCCTTATACGCGCTTGCGTGACAACAGAACCGTATTTTTTCCAGTCAATTTGATAGGCAATGTGTATGTCAGCAACGG
>DASWSZ010000182.1:0-16893 GCA_036402395.1 Methylophilus sp. | reverse complement strand
ATCTTTACCCATGCCGGTTAAAATCACACCAATGGCATTTTTACCAGCATTAAGAGCGGCAGAATCAAATAGCACGTCCACCGACGGTTTATGCCGATTGACCGGTTCGGCATCACTCAGTTTTGTCACATAATTTGCGCCACTACGTCCCAACAATAGATGTTGATCGCCAGGCGCAATATAAGCGTGGCCGGGCAACACCCGCTCACCATCCACCGCTTCTTTTACCGAGATTTTGCATAAGGTGTCCAGGCGATTGGCAAACGATTTGGTAAAACCAGCCGGCATATGCTGAGTAATTAAAATGCCGGGGCAATCGGATGGCATTTGCATTAAAAACGCTTTGATAGCCTCTGTACCACCAGTCGAAGCGCCTACAATAATTAGCTTTTCACTACTAATCAGCGGGTTTTTCAGCATCACAGGCGCATCGCCTTGCGCAACTGGCTTGGCGGTGCGCTGTAAACTAGAAATTCTGGCTTTAGCGGCTGTGCGAATTTTATCGGCAATAATCTCGGTATATTCGCGCATACCATCGCTAATCGAGGTTTTGGGCTTGGTGACAAAGTCGGTGGCGCCTAACTCTAAGGCACGCATGGTAATCTCAGAGCCACGCTCAGTTAAGGTAGACACCATGACCACCGGCATGGGGCGTAACCGCATGAGTTTTTCCAGAAAATCCAGCCCGTCCATTTTCGGCATTTCCACATCCAATGTCAGCACATCCGGGTTGAGCTGTTTAATCATTTCTCTGGCGACGATTGGGTCTGGCGCAGCGCCAACCACCACTAAATCACTTTGTTGGTTAATTATTTCGGTGAGTAGGCTTCTAATCAAAGCCGAATCATCAATCACTAACACTTTTGTTTTCATCTTATGGTCTCAAGGAGTTATTTTTATTAATGATAGCTATATGGTTCAAACTAGGTGTTTCAAAACAAATCAACTTCACCACCCACCTCACTGGTTTTGAATTTGCTGGAGTAAGCTTCTTCGCGTTTAACCAAGGTGTAGTTGTTCAATTGTTTCAGTTTCTTTACCAGCACTTTGCCGGTTTTAGGAAAGAAATAGACTTTGCGCGGGTAAATATCTAACAGGTCTTCACCGGTAACGCGGATACCCTCATCTTTTAAATACTTTTTAACAAACGCTGCGTTGCGGTTACCCACATTATTGGTAGTAAAGCTTCTTAACACATTGCCACCGCCAAATATCTTGGCCTCTAGGTTTTCACGGCGCGCGCCACTACGCAACAATTGGTTAATTAACACCTCCATGGCGTAAGTACCATAGCGCATGGATTCAGAGATCGGACTGTCTCTATCGGCTTTGGCGCTGTCTGGCAACATAAAGTGATTCATACCGCCTATGCCAGTTACAGAATCACGAATACAGGCAGATACACAAGAGCCTAGCACGGTGACTATCATCATGTTTTTGTCGGTAAAGTAGTATTCCCCGGGAGAAATTTTAGCCGCTTCCGTATCAAACGTGCGGTCAAAATATAAGGTGGTCGACACCTCTTCATGCATCACACTCATAGGTGCCCACCATGTCTTCCAGCCACATGTTTTGTACCTATGGTTTTATGCGGACTTGCACTATTTTTTAATTGGTAGACGGTTTTACCCAACAACTCAAACGCATTAGACACATAGAGAAAGTTCTCTGAATGGCCAGCAAACAGCAAGGCATGTTGCTTCATCAAGGGTACAAAGCGGCTAAGTATTTTGGTTTGTGTAGGTTTGTCAAAATAAATCATGACATTTCTACAGAATATGGCATCAAACTGCTCGTTCAGTGGCCATTGTTCTTCTAATAAATTCAATTGCTTAAAGGTAATTAAGCTTCGTAATTCGTTTCTTACGCGCACACTACCTTCTTGCTGACCCACACCCTTTTGAAAGTATTCTTTGCGGCGTTTATCAGACAGCTTGCTGACGCGTTCATAAGGGTAGACGCCTTTAGAGGCCGTGGCCAATACGTTGGTATCAATATCGGTGGCAATAATCTCCACCGGCGGTTTAAGTGTGCCAAACGCTTCGCAGGCGGTCATGGCGATGGTATACGGCTCCTCGCCTGTAGAAGCGGCCGAGCACCAAATACGGATAGGTTTTTGTAGCGTGAGTAAATGATCGGCCAAGATAGGAAAATGATGTTCCTCACGAAAGAACGAGGTCAGATTAGTGGTCAGTGCGTTGGTAAACGCTTCCCACTCGGCAGCATCCTGTTGACTTTCAAGGGCATCTAAATAGGCCTTAAATGAATCGTGACCAACTGCACGTAAGCGGCGGCCCACACGGCTATATACCATGTCAGTTTTGGCTTCTGACAAAGAAATACCAGCATGTTGATAAATTAACTTACGAACGCGGGAAAAATCGTTGGCTGTGAAATCAAACTCTCGGTCTTCTTGGTATTTCTCTTTTAGCATCAATGACTTTCGATAATCACATGGTCCGTTTAGGTATTGATTGGCGCTGACGGAGTGCCAAGCAACAGTGAGCGCATTACCTCTACCTTGCTAGTCAGGGTAATCAAGGGCAGAAGTGCCCAAGATTGGATTACCCTGGCATATGTCAACTCAATAAACTTATTTCACCAAGTCTTTACGTTTTTTCATTTCATCCAGCGCTTTATCTGCAGCGTCTACCACAGGTGCTTTAGGGGTCAATGGATTACGTGATTTCATTTGCTCAATAGCTAAAGCGTAAGCGTGGTCTTCTACACGGCGGCTCTTAGTGGCGGCAAATGGGTGTAAGGCTTCTTTGTACATTTTCACCACGTCAGCCGCTTTAGGCTCACGTGCTACTGCGCTCTTAATCGCCATTTTAGTGGCGCGGTAGTTCCAGTCTTGAATGCGGTCATCCATATCGGCTTTGTGGTCAATAAACACACCTACGCAGATAAAGATATCATCCGCTTCTTCTACAGGAATAGTGCCATCTTCAACACACTCCATCACCGCCATCGCTACACCGCGTTGGGCTGGGCCAAACATTTGTACGGCTTGACGGCCATCTTTAATGGTCACTTTGTTAAACATCACTGTGTTTGGTTTTACCATCATGTTTGGCGCTGCAATCGCCAATAATCCGTTTACTCCTTGTTTTTGGTCGGTGAGCGTACGACAAAATGCGTCTTCTGCAGCGCTACCGCGTGGGCCCATCACTAAATCGATGTGCGCCACATTTTTCAAATCTAGGCCTGAGCCATCTGGACGTTCTTCGATGACCAAACCTTCACCAATTAATACGCGATCAATTACAGCCATTTCAATCTCCTAACAATAAATTAACTTCACAATGTCAAGTAACTCAGATAGTTACTCTCAATACCCGTTACTGCTCTGTACTACTAGAACTGCGCCTAATTAAGGACACTCGTTCATTTTACTGTCCCAGCGCAATTTCAATTTGACGATTACGCGGCTTTAAGTACGCCTGACTTTTTATAACCCTTACCACTGTGTTCCTCTAGGCTGAAGATACTCATGGTGCTCATCAACTCATCGGCTTGTTCCATCAAGGACTCTGCAGCTGCTGCGGCTTCTTCTACCAATGCTGTATTTTGCTGTGTCATATCATCCATTTTAATAATGGCATCATTGATTTGTGAGATGCCTGCGCTTTGCTCTTGCGAGGCTGCAGAAATCTCAGCAATTATATCCGCCACATGTTTCACTGAGCTGACGATTTCTTGCATGGTGGCACCAGCAGACTCCACTTGTTTTGTGCCTTCGGTGGTTTTGCTAACAGAATCAGTAATCAGCTCTTTAATTTCTTTGGCAGCACTGGATGAACGTTGCGCCAAATTACGCACTTCACCGGCTACCACGGCAAAGCCGCGGCCTTGCTCACCAGCACGTGCGGCTTCTACCGCTGCGTTTAAGGCCAAGATATTGGTTTGGAAGGCAATGCCGTCAATCACTGAAATAATGTCTTCAATTTTGCGTGCACTCTCGTTAATCGCACTCATGGTATGCACCACTTCACCCACCGCTTGGCCGCCCTTAATGGCCACAGAAGACGCGGTTATAGCCAATTGATTGGCTTGTTTGGCGTTGTCGGCATTTTGTTTCACAGTAGAAGACAACTCGTCCATACTGGAGGCGGTTTTTTCCAAGTTGGCCGCTTGATCTTCAGTACGGCGGCTTAAATCTGAGTTGCCTTGGGCAATTTCTTTGGCAGCCGTATTAATGGTTTCAGCGGCCATTTTCACAGAAGAAATCGGTGACACGATCATGTCCAATGTCTCGTTCATGCCATCGACAATTTTGCGGTAATCGCCCAAATGTCTAGAGGAATCGACACGCACAGAAATACGGCCATCACGTGCGGCATCTGCCAAAAATTGAGCATCCTCATTCAGTGCTTTTAGGTTACTGCGCACTTGTTCAATGGCATCGTTGACAAAGGATTTTTTGCCAGGGAATTTTTCTAAAGGCGCATCAAAGTTACCTTCACCAAACTCTTTGACGCAATCCAAGGCTTTTTGCGTGAGCTCTTGATGGCCAGCAACAATGGTGTTGACTGCGGTGGCAATTTCAGAAAAACCACCTTTAAACATATGTGCATGCAAAGAAATATCAATATTGCCTTTGTTGTGCTCTTCAGTGACCCATTTCACAGATTCCAGCACACCTTTTAACTTACCTTGCAGGCGGTCTAGATTCTTATTGATTTCGGCTTTTTTTCCTGGGTATTGCTGGATTTGTACATTAAAGTCGCCATCACCCAATTTTTTCATGACTTGGATCATTTCTTCTTTTTCTTGCACATGACCATACACCATGCTGTTGACGTTGCTGACCATTTTGGCATACGCACCTGCATACCTTGTGCCATCTATCGATACATCGACATCGCCAGCATCGTGCTGAGTAGACATGTTTTCCATGTCAGAAATAAAGCTTTTAATATTGGTTCTAAGTGTTTCTACACCAGTGTTAATAAAGGCACGTTTGCCGCTAAACTGCTCCAGTGGCGCGTCAAAGTTACCATTAGAAAATTCTGAAATGCAGGCGGTGACTTTACGCATGACATCGGCCTGGTTTTTAGCCATATTGTTGATGTTTTCTGCCATCACTTGATAACTGCCATCAAATTTAGCTCGGTCGATAAATGCGTCAATATTGCCTACTTTGTTTTCTAAGGCTAATGCGTTTTGCTCTTCAATCACTTGTTGCAGTGTGGACTGCATTTTTTGAATAGACGCCATCATGCTAGATTGGTCGCCTTGTGCCAATACAATCGGGTTATTTAACTTGCCGTGCGCAATGTTATTCGCAATAATGGCCACATCGGCTGGCTCGCCACCTAATTCTTTGCGGATATTGCGTGCAATCAAAAAGCCCACTATTAAAGTCGATAACATCACCAAGGCCGCAATCAGCGTGCCTGTAACCTTGGTAGCGTCTCTGGCAGCCGCTGCGGCTTGTGCGTTTTCTTGCGATAGTTTTACTTTATAAGCCATTAAATCGGCAATCGCCTGATTTGCTTTTTCGGCTGGGGCACGAATCGCGATATACAGCTCTCTAGCCAAATCTTTTTTATTGACAATTGAAGCGGCTAAAATCGGATCCATTTTGGCGTAATACACTTGTAAACCACTTTTTACATCAGCCAACATTTTCTTATCAGTGTCGTTAGCCAAGTAAGCCTCGTAATCGGTTTGTAAGTTGCTTAACTCAGACTGCAAGCTTCTGATCGCTCCTTCCACCTCTAACATTTGCTCAGGCTTTGTCAACATCGTATGGTTCGATAAACGGATGCGTAACGTATTAAACTTATAGCGAAGCTCGTCTAATTTGACGATGCTAGGCAGACTGTTTTGATTAGCATAGTCCGTCTTGGTAAATACGCTATTGGTTTGATATTGGCTAAATAATGTTAAACCAGCCAGCCCGACGACACTGATGAGGGTTAACAAAATCATTTTTTTAGCAATGGTTAGCTTCATGACTATTCCTTAAATGGTTCTAAATTATTCTATCTTCAACTACGATTAAAACTCTTCCCAATCGCCATCATCGGTGCCTGTTTTTGCTACGATCCTAGGGGCTACTGGCTTAGCGACAACCTTTACCGCAGGCTTGCTATGCGCTGGGCGCGAATTTGCACGGCTTGGAGTGTGCACAGGGCGACTGGCCGTGGCACGCACTTGACTGGTTGACCCACCCTCTAACTTAAATACACTGACCACATCGGCCAATTGGTTGGCTTGCTCAACCAGAGATTCTGCTGCGGCGGCCGCCTCTTCTACCAAGGCTGCATTTTGTTGTGTTACTTCATCCATGCTGGTCACCGCTTGATTGACTTGCTCAATACCCGTGTTTTGCTCAACCGACGCGGCAGCAATTTCATTGATAATTTCAGACACGCGTTTGACCGAATTCACTACTTCATCCATGGTGTGTCCAGCGTTTTCTACCAATTTGGTACCATCAGCTGTTTTATTGACGGAATCGGTAATTAACTCTTTAATTTCTTTAGCGGCACTGGCAGAGCGTTGTGCTAAGTTACGCACTTCTCCCGCCACCACGGCAAAGCCACGACCTTGTTCGCCAGCACGCGCTGCTTCAACCGCAGCATTTAAGGCCAAGATATTGGTTTGGAAGGCAATGCCGTCGATGACTGAAATAATGTCTTCAATCTTGCGGGCGCTGTCATTAATGCCAGTCATGGTGGTCACCACTTGGCCTACTACTGCGCCACCACGGATGGCCACATCGGACGCTGCGGTAGCTAATTGACTGGCTTGTTTAGCATTTTCTGAGTTTTGTTTAACCGTGCCTGCTAACTCTTCCATGCTGGCCGCGGTTTGCTCTAAGCTTGATGCCTGTTGCTCGGTACGACTAGATAAATCGTTGTTGCCAGAAGAAATTTCATTAGCTGCGGTAGTGATAGTGTCCACAGCCTCTTTCACTGCGGCAATTGGCCCGACGATCATGTCCAAGGTTTGATTGACGCCTTCAACAATTTGACGGAAATCACCTTGATGTAACTCTGCGTTAGCACGCGTAGTGACACGGCCTTCTTTGGCAGCATCTGCCAACATATTGGCATCACTTACTAAGCGGTTAACTGCATCCACGCAGGTATTGAGTTTATTTTTAATGTTATTAAAGTCACCGTTGTATTGGTCAGTAATCAGCGCTGGGATATCTCCTTTAGAGATACGGTCTACGTACTCCCCTGCCATATTCAGTGGGCCGATAACATAATCCAAGGTACTATTGACGCCTTCCACAATTTTGCGGAAATCACCATGGTGCTGCGAGGCATCGGCACGGGTAGATAACAGGCCCTGTTTAGCCGCATCTGACAACAAACCAGCGTCTTTAATCAGCGCATTGATTGCATCAATACATTGATTCAAGTTGTTTTTAATGTGATTGAAGTCACCGTTATAGTGATCAGTAATTTTGGCCGGGATGTTGCCTTGTGAAATATCTTCCACATACTTGGCGGCCATGTTTAACGGCTGGATGACGGCTTCTAAGATTTGGTTAATGCCAGCACCAGTGTCTTTGACAAAGCCTAACGGCAAAATGCTGGTATCCACACGTTGTGACAAGTTACCCGCCACGGCTTCACTGACTAAGCGTGCCACTTCCCGCTCGGCCACCACTTCGGCAGTACGGTCTGTCCATTGCGTCATGCGACCTAAGTACTCTTTTTTTTCGGTATAGACCGGCACAATCACTAATTGTAAGTGTTTGCCATACATATCGATGTCTAAGGTTTTTGGGCTGGCCAGTTTTTCTGCAAACACCGCACGCTGTTCTGGTTTTTCAATGTATTGGCCAATATTTTGACCCATCATGCTATCTACACTAAAGCCTGCATGCTGTTTAGCCACTTCACTTTCTAATGCTTTCCATAATGCTTTGGCTGTGGCGTTCATGTATTGCAGGTTATTTTGACCATCACCAAAGGTAAACGCGGTAGTGCTGTTATCCAGCGCCACTTGCAAACGTAAACCTTCTTCGGCAATTTTTTTATTGTTGTTAACATCGAAACCCAAGCGAATTTGCATGGCCTTAAGCGCTTGTAACATACGACCAATTTCATGGTTTGCCTTGGTATTGATTCTAAAATTAAACTCACCATTGGCAATGGCGTTGAGCGCCTCTGTAGCATGCACCACCGGTGCGCTGACTAATTTATTCAGCACAAATAATGAAGCGCCTACAGATAACAAGCCCACCGCCGATAAGGTGATTAAATTAGTTTCGGCTGAACCTTGCAGATAATCAAAACCCAACACTGTCAGCACAGGAAAAGCTACAGCGGCTGATGCTTTGTATAAATAGGGTAAATCGACTAGGTTACGCACAGTTTTTGCAACAATAGACTCTTTAAAGCTTTCACCAGCAAGCATACGTTTATACAAAGCATCTGCTGCATCAATTTGCTGACGTGATGCCTTAGAACGCACAGACATATACCCTACCACTTGGCCATTTTCGCGCAGCGGTGCCACATTGGCTTCTACCCAATAGTGGTCACCATTTTTGCAGCGGTTTTTTACCATGCCATTCCAGGGTTTACCTGCTTTAACGGTGTTCCATAAATCAGCAAACGCCTCCGGTGGCATCTCAGGATGGCGCACAATATTGTGACTTTGGCCAATTAACTCCGATTCAACAAAACCACTAATTTCGATAAAGTCGCGGTTGATGTAAGTGATGCGCCCTTTCAAATCGGTTTTGGAGACTATAGAACTAGTCTCGGCTAACTCAATTTCTTTATGGGTAATTGGCATATTAATTTTCATGATGACCTCAACTATGTTGTTTTTCAGTTAAATTTTTTAATGACGCAATCCTACTTAAAACTCTTCCCACTCTCCATCGTCGGTGCCTGTTCTGGCCGGTACTTTGGCGGGGGTAGATTTAATCACTGGGTTTGTTACAGGTTTGCTAGCAATACTAGGACGCGCGACAGGTGCACTGGCTTTACGCATCGGGCTTTGTGGCGCACGACGGTTAGATTGGCCGGCATAGCCTTGCAATTTGAAGTTGCTGACCGCCTCCATTAAACCCATGGCTTGATCCACCAGTGATTCAGCTGCTGCGGCCGCCTCTTCTACCAATGCTGCATTTTGCTGCGTCACTTCATCCATGCTGGTAATGGCATTATTCACTTGGTCAATACCAGCGCTTTGCTCACTAGAGGCCGCTGAAATTTCACCCATAATGTCGGTAACACGCTGTACGGACGACACAATTTCACTCATGGTGGCACCTGCGTTCTCTACCAATTTAGTACCCTCTGCCACCTTACTCACCGAGTTAGAAATCAACTCTTTAATTTCTTTGGCGGCACTGGCAGAGCGTTGCGCCAAGTTACGCACCTCACCCGCCACCACGGCAAAGCCGCGGCCTTGTTCACCAGCACGCGCTGCTTCTACCGCTGCGTTTAAAGCTAAGATATTGGTTTGGAACGCAATGCCGTCGATAACGCTAATAATGTCTTCAATCTTACGGGCGCTGGCATTGATGGCGCTCATGGTGGTGACCACATTGCCGACGACTTCGCCGCCTTTAATCGCCACACCTGAGGCCGCAGCTGCCAATTGATTGGCTTGTTTGGCGTTCTCGGCATTTTGTTTAACGGTAGAAGACAACTGCTCCATGCTAGATGCGGTTTCTTCTAAACTAGAGGCTTGTTGCTCAGTGCGTTGCGATAAATCGTTATTACCAGTCGCAATTTCACCTGCCGCTGTGTTGATGGTTTCGCCCGCTTCACGCACAGACAACAGCACTTCTGTCATTTTGTCCATCAAAGCATTGACACCATCACACAGGCTAGCAATGGCGCCAGTCTTGCCATCCAACGGCACACGCTCAGTTAAGTCGCCCGCTTTGGCCAATTCAATAATGGCTTGGGTTTCTTCTACCGCTTTTTCTAAGGCCGCTGCCGCATTGTGCTGTTCGGTAATATCAATAGCAAACTTGACTACTTTGAATGGTTTGCCATTCATATCTAAGATGGGGTTATAGCTAGCCTGCAACCAAATGACTTTACCGCCCTTACCTACGCGATGATAAATACCTGAATCAAAATGGCCATGGTTGAGCTTTTCCCAAAACGCTTTGTATTCATGGCTAGTTTTATAGGCCGTATCCACAAACATACTGTGGTGCTGACCAACAATTTCATTTTCGCTGTAACCAGTCACCTCCATAAAGTTCTTGTTAACTTTGGTGATTTTGCCATCCATAGAAAACTCAATTGAACCCAAAGCACGGTTAATTGACGCTAGCTGACCGGCGTTATCGGCGTCCAGCATTTTGTATTTGGTCACATCAGTGGCGTATTTCACCACTTTTAGTGGCTTACCATCCATGTCAAATACTGGGTTGTAATTGGCCTGTATCCAGATTTCGCGGCCACCTTTACCTAGGCGTTTATATACACCGGCGTCCGCTTTGCCTGAGCCCAGCTTGGCCCAAAATGCTTGATATTCGGCGCTGGCTTTATACGCGGCATCGACAAACATACTGTGATGTTGGCCAACAATTTCTGCCTCGCTATAGCCGGTTGCTTTGGCAAAGTTTTCGTTTACTTTAAGAATGTTGCCCTTGAGGTCAAACTCAATCACACCCTGGGCGTTACTGATGGCCTTGATTTGGCCTTCATAGTCAGCATTTTTTAACTTTTCTGCGGTAATGCAGTAAGAATAGGCGATGACTTTATAGGCTTTACCGGCGTCATCCAAAATCGGCACATAGGTAGATTGAAACCAATATTCATGACCATCTTTGGCTAAGCGCTTGATTTGTCTGGTTTCGCTTTGGCCTTGCGCTAACTTTTCCCACAATAATTTATAGTCTGCGCTTTGTAAGGTTGCAGCATCAATGAGCGCGCTCACATTTTTACCCACCAATTCATCTTGGGTGTAGCCTAAAGGCTTAACAAATAATGCATTGCACTCCAGAATATTGCCTTGCAAATCACACTGCATCACGCCAAAACTTTGCTTGATGGCCTCACCTTCCCCTTGTAAAGCGCTGGCTTTAGTTTTGTCTTGGGTAATGTCGGTTAAATACGCCACTACTTTACGTAATTGACCATTTTTATCTGCCACTGGGGCGTAATAGCCTTGAAACCAAGTAGGTTTAGCCGATTTGCTAAACAACTTAAAGCTGCCAGTTTGGCTTTTACAGTCGGCTAAATCTTGCCAAAAATGTTGATACTCTGGGCTGCCTGCTGCGGTATGGCCTACCAGCAATTTATGATGCTGATTGACCAAATCACTCGGTTGATAGCCAAGGGCTTTGCTGGTGTTTTCGTTGATACTAGTAATCAGGCCATTGGCGTCTAATTCAATCACACAACGTGCTTTGTTAATTTCGACCTTAAGTGCACGAAACTCTGCTACTTCATCCAACAGGTGTTTATGCGCAGCGGTGCTGCTGGCTAACTGGTTTAATATGGTCGAAAACATGGTGATTCCTCGGCTTAAAAACGTATATAAGGTATTGATTAAATGACTTAATGCACAACCGCATCCATCAGTTCCATCTCTTGGCTACTCATCAATCGCTCTATATCTACCAATATCAGCATTTGTTGCTCCACCGTGGCTAAACCGACGATATATTTGGTATCAATGCTGGTGACCAATGAAGGCACTTCGCGCAATTGGTCTTCTTTTAAGGCCATCACATCGGACACACCATCCACCACAATGCCGACAATACGGCCACTGAGGTTTAAAATAATGACCACGGTAAATTCATCGTAATTCACTTTGCCTAAGTTAAACTTGATGCGTAAATCCACAATCGGCACAATTTTTCCACGCAAATTCACCACGCCTTTAATAAACTCTGGCGTGTTGGCAATCGGTGTCACCGCGTCATAGCCACGTATTTCTTGTACTTTAAGAATTTCTAAGCCATATTCCTCGGCGCCCAAGACAAAAGTCAGGTATTCGCCTGCTGCGCTACTGACGCTGTTGCTGCTACTATTAGTGGCCGTTTCTGTATTCATATTCATCGCGTTAACTCCTTATGCATTCGCTGGATTTGAAAGTGTGGGGACATTATGGTTAGAGAATGCCATGGCGCCCGTGACATAGTTGGTGGTTTGTCCCATTTGAATAATGGCAGGCACATCTAAGATGAGTGCAACTGAACCATCGCCCATAATGGTGGCGCCAGACACCCCTGAAATTTTCTTAAAGTTGGTTTCCAAGCTCTTAATCACCACTTGTTGTTGACCAACCAAGCGATCGACAAACAAGGCGGATTTTTTACCATCGGCTTCAATCAGCACCAACACGCCTTTGGTCGGGTCGGTAATGTCTGTGGGGTGATTAAATAAGCGATGCAGAGCGACGATGGGCAAGTACTCTCCGCGCACATGTACCATAAAGCCTTCGCCAGTGACGGTTTTGATGTCTTCTGCGCGTGGCTGTAAAGTTTCGACAATCAGATTGAGCGGCACCACATAGATACTCTTGCCAAGCGACACTGACATCCCATCCAAAATAGCCAATGTTAACGGTAAGGCAATGGAGATGGTGGTGCCAAAGCCTAAAGCGGAGCGGATTTCTACCACGCCTCCCATGGCGCTAATATTACGTTTCACCACATCCATACCAACACCGCGGCCAGAGACATCGGTGACCACTTCTGCAGTAGAAAAGCCTGGTGCAAAGATTAAGGAAAATACATCACTGTCAGACATATTCTCGCTTACAGGCAAGCCATTAGAGGCGGCTTTGGCCAAGATACGGTCGCGATTCAAACCACCACCGTCATCGGTCACTTCAATGACAATGCTTCCGCCTTTGTGCGCCGCAGACAGCGTCAGTACGCCGACTTCTGGTTTACCAGCGGCTCTACGTTTATCAGGTGTTTCGATGCCGTGATCGACGCTGTTACGCACCAAATGCGTCAACGGATCCACAATCCGTTCAATCAAGCCTTTATCCAGTTCTGTAGTAGCGCCTTTAGTGACAAACTCCACTTTTTTGTTGAGCTTGCCCGCTAAGTCGCGCACCATCCGCGGGAAACGTGAGAACACAAAATCCATCGGCATCATGCGGATAGACATCACAGACTCTTGCAAATCACGGGTATTGCGGGTGAGCTGACTGACACTGTTAATCAGTGCTTCGTGCTGCACTGGGTCCAGCGCATTCACGCGTTGTTCTATCATGGCTTGGGTAATCACCAACTCACCCACCAAATTAATCAGTTGGTCTACTTTTTCTACCCCAACGCGTATAGAAGTGGTTTCAGCATTGGCTTGTACCTTATCGCTCTCACGTCTATTGTGTTGTCGTTTATCCACTTCCACAGTGGCAGCTGCAGCCACTGTTTTGTTAACCTCTAGCGTCTCAACCACGCCAGAATTGGCTTCTGTGAGCTTGGTGTCATCGCCTACCAAGTTAGTTTTTACAGCATCTGGATGCGCTTGGAACGGTGCAAAAAAGCCGTAGCCTTCTTCCACGCTTTCTTTGCCATCTTCAGCAAACAGGCCATAGCCCACTTCTTCCACGATTTTGACTTTGCCATCGTCTTTGGCTTCATTGGCTGCCTCAACAGGCGCTGGCGCAGCGGCTACTGTCGCGGGCTCGGCGTTGACTGCAACGGCCGCAGCTACTGGCGCCGAGACTGTAATCACTAAATCATCGGGGTCTAAAATAAATGAGCAGATTGAGACAATATCGTCTTGGCTAGAGTCTGTTTGCAATAAGATGACATAACGGCCATCGGCTTGCTGTTGTGCAGTCACCTCACCCAATAGCGCTAATTCATCTTTTAAATTGCTCAGGTCTTTTTCGGTAATAATCGGCAGCGCGACATTAAATAAGGTGATGCCATCAGGTAATGGCGCTGCTACGGCTACAGGCGCCGGCGCCGCTTCTACCACAGGGGCTGGCGCTTCTACCACGGCCGCAATTGGCGCGATAATGGTGCCACTGGCTTCTGACAGTGATTTCAATATCATTTTCACATCAGATACTTGGTCTTGATCTACCGGACTGGCGTTGCGATGGCCATCCAACTCCATGGCCAATACATCTTTGGCTGCTAAGAACGCATCGACATGCTCAGCTGTCAATTTCATTTCATTTTTTCTGATTTTATCCAGCAGATTTTCCAGCACATGGGTAATCTCTGCCATGTCCATAAAACCAAATGTCGCCGCGCCACCTTTAATGGAGTGCGCTGCACGGAACACCGCATTCAAATCCTCGACATCTGGATTGTCCATGTCGATGCCTAGCAATAAGCGCTCTGCTTCCGCTAGTAGCTCTTCCGCCTCGTCAAAAAAAACCTCATAAAACTGACTCATGTCGACTGTCATTGTCTTACCTCGTGTTTCGTGTCATGCGCTCAGGTGAGCCTAAACGCCTATCTTATTAAGTGAGTGGCTACTACGAACCGATGACTTTTTGGACCACCTCAATCAAGCGCTTAGGGTCAAATGGCTTCACCAACCAACCGTTGGCGCCCGCCGCTTTGCCTTTTGCCTTCATCTCATCGCTAGATTCTGTGGTTAACATCAAAATAGGTATTTTTTGATATGAGCCTAAACCACGTAAATTTTTAATCAGTGTCAGCCCATCCATAATCGGCATGTTCTGGTCGGTGAGCACTAAATCCACGGTTTTCTCTTTGGCTTTATTTAAGCCATCTTGACCATCTACCGCCTGCACTACATCATAACCGGCTGCTTTTAAACTAAATGCAACCATTTGGCGGAGCGAACCTGAGTCATCCACTGCTAAAATTGTTTTTGCCATTTCATACTCGCTTTTACTAAGTTTAAAAAATACCCATTATTCACCGTCGATTAATCGCTTGCCCTAGCACTTAAAAAAGATCAATGTCACCACTCGTAAGGTCTTTCTGGCCGACCACTTTTCTTAAATTGCCGGACAAAGCATGACTGCCTGTATGTAAGTTGTGATGAATGTCTTCCAAAAAGCGCGAAATATCCTCATGTTCTTTGTCGGCATCCATCTCATGCCCATGTTCAGCTAATGCTTGAAGCAAATCTTTTAATCCATTGACTCTATTAATATTTCTTTGTAGTAGCTGATTGGTCATGTCCTGAAACTGCATGCCAGTCACCACGGCATTAATTTCGTTACCAATGTCTAGCTTGCAGCGGTTTAAACTGGCCGCCTCCGCCTGGGTTAACTTGCCTTGTGCGTCTAAATCCACCAATAAAGCCTGTTGTTGCTCCACTAGCGCATTCACCTGGCTAAAGCTGCTCACTAGCTTTTCTATGGCTTCATTGAGTAAAAACACAATTTGCTGCAAATCTGCTTCCACTTCCATGAGGTGCTTGTCTCCGTGTTCGGAGACTGCCGACAATAATGTCCTCAATTCACTGATAGGTTTTCTGTTCATTTGCATACCATAATGCCCCACACGCTAAAATTTCATTCAATTTAATAACGACATAAAAATGGCTTTGTTTATACCTTGTGGCTTATTTATTATGGCGGTGCAACCGTTGAAGTGACGGCCGGTTCAGCCACGGTTGCTTCAGTTGCAGCTGCTGAATTTGACGCTGTCAGTGGCAAGGTTTCATTGTCTTTTAATAGGTTTTCTTCCGCCTGTTTGTTCATCACAATAATGCTGATACGGCGGTTGGCTGAATTAAACGGGTTATCCTTATCAAACAAGGTGGCTGAGGCCAGCCCAACCACACGTAGCAGCTTGGTTTCATCCATGCCACCGCTGATGAGTTCGCGCCGTGATGAGTTGGCGCGGTCTGACGACAGCTCCCAGTTGCTATAACCGCGGTCGCCACTCGGGTAAGGCGCGGCATCGGTATGGCCAGACAAGCTAATTTTATTTTCCACGCCATTCAACATTTTGCCGATTTCATGCAAGATTTCTTTGGCATAGGGTTGTAACTCGGCTTTAGAAGACTCAAACATGGGGCGGTTTTGCTCATCAATAATCTGTACGCGCAAGCCCTCAGAGGTAATGTCCAGCAGCAGTTGGTTTTTAAACTTGCTCATGGTTTCGCTTTGCTCAATGGCCAGTTCAATTTTTTGTTTCAGTTGTTCCAGCTTGACCTGCTCGGCTTTTTTCAAGGCCTCTTTGGCCTCTTCCACCGTGACTTTTTTCTCTTTACCCTTAGGGCCGTCCACCAATTTCACTTGGCCTTGCTTTAGGGTAATGTCTTTACCGCCGGTGTTTTTGAGCAGCGTGTCACTGGCGCCTATGGCAGGGCCACCCATCAGCGCTACTTTAAGCGGCATTTTAAAATACTCAGAAACGCCCTCTAATTGCGATTTAGATGAAGAACCCAATAGCCACATCAATAGAAAAAATGCCATCATCGCCGTTACAAAATCGGCATAGGCAATTTTCCAAGCGCCGCCATGATGGCCGCCGCCTGATTTTTTGATTTTTTTAACAATAATGGGCGCAATACGGTCTTCAGCCATGGCCGACATCCTCTAATGGTGTGTATGTAGATGGCATGGCTATTTAGCGTTTTTAGCTTGCTTAACGTGGTCTTCCAGCTCAGAGAAGCCGGGACGCTCGGTAGAATATAAAACCTTGCGGCCAAACTCCACCGCAATGGCGGGTGCATAGCCGTTGAGGCTAGCCAGTAAAGTCACTTTGACGGTTTGTAGAATCTTGCTTGATTCCTCTAGCTTTTGCTCCAGCAGCCCAGACAGTGGGCCAACAAAACCATAAGCCAGCAAAATACCTAAAAAGGTACCTACCAAGGCATGTGCAATCAAAATACCCAGCTCTGCCGGAGGCAAAGCAACGTTTTCCATGGTGTGCACCACCCCCATGACCGCTGCCACAATACCAAACGCCGGCAAGCCATCACCTAATTTAGCAATACAGTGTGCCGGCACATGGCCCTCCATGTGGTGCGTTTCAATCTC
>DASWSZ010000181.1:0-2563 GCA_036402395.1 Methylophilus sp. | reverse complement strand
CATGTTTTTGTGGGTCTTGATAATTAAAAAAGTAAGCAACGCATGGCGTTAAGGCTGCCACTGCACAAAATTGCTGAGCAATTGCAAGCCGGCTTGTGCGCTCTTTTCAGGATGAAACTGTACCGCAAATAGATTGTCTTTAGCAATCGCGCAGGTAAACGGCTGAGGATAGTGGGTGGTACCGGCAATCATGCTGGCGTCTTGCGGCACCACGTAATAACTGTGTACAAAATAAAAGCGGTCTTGATCAGGAATATCCTGCCATAACGCATGCGGCATCGTTTGCTGGACTTGACTCCAGCCCATATGCGGCACTTTAAGCTTTTGTCCATGCGCATCATGCATGTTTTCCGCGGCAAAGCGTTTAACCTCACCGGCAAAGATGCCTAAACCAGCGGCTAACCCCTCTTCTGAACGCTCAAACAACATTTGTAAACCTATGCAAATACCTAAAAATGGCTTGTTTTGCGTGGCCTCGATCACCACTTGCCTCAGCCCACGTAAATCGAGCTCACGGATGCAATCTGGCATCGCACCTTGACCAGGAAACACCACACGCGCGGCGTCATGAATCACTTGCGGGTCACTGGTGACTACCACGGTTTGCTGTGGCGCCACATGCTCAAGTGCTTTTGACACTGAGCGCAAATTACCCATGCCGTAATCAACGACGGCGATATCAACGTTTTTCATCTGGCTGCAAACTAGTGGTTATAAACTACCTTTGGTAGATGGGGTAATGCCAGCCATGCGCGCATCAGGCGTGACCGCCATGCGTAATGCGCGGCCAAAGGCTTTAAAAATAGTTTCGGCTTGGTGGTGCGAGTTATGGCCTTTTAGATTATCAATATGTAAGGTGACTAGCGCATGATTCACAAAGCCTTGAAAGAATTCATGGAACAAATCGACATCAAATTCACCAATGGCAGCGCGGGTAAATTCGCAATTGAATTCCAGCCCTGGGCGGCCAGACAAATCCAGCACAACACGACTTAAGGCTTCATCTAAGGGCACATAAGCATGACCGTAGCGGTTAATGCCTTTTTTATCACCCAGCGCCTGAATAAACGCTTGGCCTAAGGTAATGCCGATATCCTCTACAGTATGATGCGCATCAATATGCAAATCGCCTTTGGCATGCACGGCAATGTCCATCATGCCATGGCGCGCCACTTGGTCTAACATATGGTCCAAAAAGCCTAAGCCTGAGTGCAAATCTGACTCACCTGTGCCGTCTATATTGATAGACACGGTAATTTGGGTTTCTAGAGTATTACGGGAAACTTCTGCTTGACGCATAGATATAAGGTCTTATTTGTAGTGATAAAGTAGATACGAAATTGATCAAAATCAATGTTTAAACAACATTTTAACCTAAACTTTGTCTAGCGGGCAAAATGCCCATAAAAAAAGCGCTGCACATAAAAAAGCCGACCTTGCGGTCGGCTTTTAAACGCTACAACGCAGATTACTCTGCAGCTGCTGGTGCAACTTCTGCTGGTGCTGCTTCTGCAGGCATTTCTTCAACTGGCGCAGTTTCTGCTGGAGCCACTTCCACAGGGGCAGCCTCAGCTGCTGGTGCTGCTTCTTCAGTAGCTGCTGGCATTTCTTCTGTTACTGCTGGCATTTCTTCAGTAGCTGTTTCTGGTGCTTTGTTTGTCATTAAAGACAATACAATCAAAGCTGCACCTACTGCAATCACCCATGGCAACCATTTAAAACCGCCGGCTGATGCACTTGAACCGTGTGCTAGCCCAGTGATTTCTTTGGCTGATGCAGCAGGGTCTGCTGCGCCGTAGATGGCTGCACCCGCAACCACGATATCAGCACCTGCTTCTACCACTTGTTTAACGGTAGCGGCTTTTACACCACCAGCCACTGACACTTTAGCGCCAGTTTTTAAGCCTGTCACCATCGCTAAGTCAGCAAATGGTGTTTGACCAGCGGCTTGTTGGTCTAAACCTGTGTGCACACCAATGATGTGCGCGCCTAATTTAGCCACTTCTAAAGTGCGTGCTTTTTTGTCTGTAACGTTGATTAAGTCTACTTGCGCTTGCTTGCCATATTTATTAGCAACATCAATCACGCCTTTGATAGTACCGATATCTGCAGTACCTAATACTGTACAAATATCTGCACCGGCCTTGTAGAATGGCTCAGCTTCGTAGAAGCCAGCATCCATTGTTTTTAAGTCAACTAAGATTTTGTTATTTGGGAATTTTGCGCGTAATGTTTTTAATAATTCAATACCATTGTGCTTGATGCAAGGTGTACCGATTTCTAAAATATCTACGTGTGGGGCGACTTTTGCTGCTAGTGCAACGGTTGCGTCAAAATCTAGTGAATCCAATGCCATTTGGGTTTGTGCCATGATGCCTCTTCCTCCGAGCTTACTCAATATTCGATTAAAAATTTAATATTTTGTATTAGATTTGATTAAATTTTACAAAATATTAATTTGCACGTTTTGTACATTTTGGCATCATAACCGCAATTGATGAAATATTTCAACAATTTAGTCACGATAGACGAATATTTTCACAGAAAATATGAACTAAATGGT
>DASWSZ010000180.1:0-9509 GCA_036402395.1 Methylophilus sp. | reverse complement strand
GAGACTTTGTCGCCTCCAAAGTCGGTTTCAATCATATAGTCGAAATCTTTATAGACTGTGCCACTTAATGCAATACGACCACGACGAATTTCAGTGCCGTCAACCGCTTCCTTGCCCCCAGCCAATGACTCATCGCCAGTATGATTAGACCAATCAGCATGCATGCGGCCACCCAGTTTGATGCTGAACTCACCATCTGCATCTTTGACAACCAAGCCTTTTTTTCCTACTTCCAGCGTTGGATTGTTTCTGGATTTTTTCTCGATCGCTTCTTTTTCACCTTTTCGACCTTTCAGCATTAATTGGCCTTCTTCTTCGGTTAGATAACCTTTGCTTACAAAAGCATTGATTAGGTCTTCTGTTGAATCTGCAAGCGCGTTCAGGCCGTAGGCCATCATGATTGCGCTTGATAACGAAACGGCGATACATTTTTTGAAATTCATTGATATTTCCTTACTTGTTAATTTAGAGATATGGTGAACTCATCATCTTTGTCATTGCATGCGCTCAAAAGCGCAGCTGCCAGCTTCAAAGTGACAAATGGTCGATACCTCGTATCGAATTCGTTACTCATAAAAGTGGATTGCAAAGCATGAGGTCACGCTTTATGGTCAGCATGTTCCGCATATCAAACGGATATTAAATTTGTGGTTCATGCATGTGATGTTTGAGCGCTGGCATTAAGCTTAGCACTGTGTTACACAAGCCATTTTGGCAATGCAAATGGATATCGTCAGGAGCTATAGCAGGACGATGCCATGAATCAAGTTATCGATTCAGGTTGGCAACTAAGTTAACAAAGCGGAAACAAACATCAGATTAAGATGTTTGTAATACTGGGGGGGAACGTGGGCGTATGTGATAAAGAAATGCGAGACGTGGTGCAAATTCGCTGTAAAACAGATGATGTGGATTTAAGTTACCACTGAACTGAAGCTGTCTTTTAAAGTGATGTTTTTCACTGGAGCCGTCCACTTGCGGCAGTGGTTCTGCATCTGCGCTGGCTTCTTCCACTTCATTGACGAGTATTCTGCTAGCTTCATCTGAATAGAGTTCATGCTACGCCTGCTGAGAGCTTAATGCGCACCCAAGCGTGACTAGCAGTGCTGTTAAACAAAGCCACTTAATAGGATTTTTTAGAATTTTGTATAGGGCTTGCATGTAAATTTAGAACAAATTAAATATCTATTATGTTTATAACTAATTTACATTACAGTTTTATTACACTAAAAATTTATATAGTACATTTGGACTAGATATTTAACGTCAGCTTAGGGCCGAATGTTTCAATCCTTAGCGTCCGCTATCAAGATAGTTGAAACTCAATAAACTATTAAAATAAGATATTTCAAAGTGTATTGATTCAATAAATATGAACTATCAAGTATTGAAGTGAGAAATTAACGATTTTGGAAATCGAAACATTGAGTAAGTAACTTTAATCTTTTTAGGACGTGATTAGGACGTGATCTGATAAATAAACAAAAGGCTTACAGTTATTAATCTGTAAGCCTTTGTTTTATTTGGTGCGCCCGAAGAGATTCGAACTCCTGACCCCTTGGTTCGTAGCCAAGTACTCTATCCAGCTGAGCTACGGGCGCATGCGCGATATTATAGTCTAAACCGCTTATTTCTAAAAGAACTAAACGACTTTTAAACAACATAAACGAGACTATGTTGCGATAAAACTGGCGGAGAGCGAGGGATTCGAACCCTCGATACAGATTTAAGCCCGTATGCTTCCTTAGCAGGGAAGTGCCTTCGACCACTCGGCCAGCTCTCCGTTTTGTTGCGCTAATTGCTTTCGCAATTTGAGGGCGTGATACTACTTGATTCGCCCTTAAAAATCAATTTAATCTTTTGTTATGCCGCTTCTAATTCAAAGGCTTTGTGCAACACGCGCACGGCCAGTTCCATGTATTTCTCATCAATGACCACAGCAATTTTAATTTCACTGGTCGAAATCATTTGAATATTGATGCCCTCTTCTGCCAAGGTGCGGAACATTTGGCTGGCAATGCCAACGTGTGAACGCATGCCCACGCCCACCACAGACACTTTGGCAATCTTGTCATCACCATTGATTTCACGCGCTTGCATATGGCCTTGCACTTTTTCGCGCAAAATCGCCAAAGCTTTGTTCATTTCATTTTTATGCACGGTAAAGGTAAAGTCAGTGGTGCCATCGGCGCCGACGTTTTGAATGATCATGTCGACATCAATATTGGCATCAGCAATCGGGCCTAAAATTTGATAAGCGATACCTGGTTTGTCCGGTACGCCTAGCACCGTAATTTTGGCTTCATCACGATTAAAAGCGATACCTGAGATTATGGGTTCTTCCATGCTGTCATCCTTGCTATTTTCTTCAAATGTAATCAATGTGCCGTCGCCTTCATCTTCAAAGCTGGAAAGCACACGTAACTTAACTTTATATTTACCGGCAAATTCCACTGAGCGGATTTGCAATACCTTGCTGCCTTGTGAGGCCAGCTCTAGCATTTCTTCAAAGGTAATCTTATCCAATCGGCGCGCTTCTGGCACCACACGCGGGTCTGTGGTGTAGACACCATCGACATCGGTATAGATTTGGCACTCATCGGCACTTAAGGCAGCGGCCAAGGCGACACCAGTAGTGTCTGAACCACCACGGCCTAATGTCGTGATATTGCCATTCACATCCACGCCCTGAAAGCCTGCCACCACACATACGTAGCCGTCATCTAAATCTTTCTTGATATTGATTTCGTCAATATTGAGAATGCGCGCCTTGTTAAACGCGTCGTCTGTTAGGATTTTCACTTGCGCGCCGGTATAACTTTTGGCTTTAACGCCTAGCTCTATCAACGCTAGCGCAGTCATGGCGATGGTGACTTGCTCACCGGTAGACACCATGACATCCAGTTCACGCGCGTCTGGCTCTGGCGTAATTTCTTTGGCCAAGTTAATCAAGCGATTAGTCTCACCAGACATCGCCGACACCACCACCACTACCTGATGGCCCATGGCTTTGTAGCGCGCGACGCGCCTAGCTACGTTGCGAATTCTATCTGCATTGGCGACCGAAGTGCCGCCATATTTTTGTACTATCAGTGCCATGTTTAGCTCTACATACTCAATGAATAAAGGTTATTAATAATAAATAATTGATGTTAATTGCTTACGATATGACTGCTTAGCCTAACTTATTCGCCACCCATGCTTGCACGCTGGCAAGGGCTTGCGGCAATTGGTTGGCGTCTGTACCACCGGCCATGGCCATGTCTGGCTTGCCGCCGCCTTTGCCACCCACTTGGCTGGCCACATGATTCACCAAATCGCCCGCTTTCACTTTGGCAATTAAATCTGCTGTCACACCAGCAGCTAAACTCACTTTGCCGTCGTTGACGCTGGCCAATACAATCACAGCAGACTTCAGCTTATCTTTCAGCTTGTCCATGGTTTCGCGCAAGGCATTGGCATCTGCGCCATCCAAGCTCGCCGCCAATACTTTTACGCCATGCACATCCGCCGCTTGTGTAGCCAAGTCATCACCTTGGCTTGAGGCCAGCTTAGATTTTAAACGCGCTAATTCTTTTTCTAATGATTTAGCATAGTCGTTGATTTGCGCCACTTTATTCGCAATTTCAGTCACCGGTGATTTTAAATCGGCCGCCAATTGGGTAATCAAGGCTTGCTGTGCATTAATCAGCTTAAGTGCGCCGTTGCCAGTGGTAGCTTCAACTCTACGCACCCCAGCCGCCACGCCACTTTCAGCAGTGATTTTAAATAGGCCAATATCGCCAGTACGGCTGACGTGCGTTCCGCCACAAAGTTCGCGGCTGGAGCCAATATCTAGCACCCGCACTTCGTCGCCATATTTCTCGCCAAACAACATCATGGCACCGGTTTTTTGTGCAGACTCTATGTCCATCACCCGCGCTTGCGTGGCTGCATTGGCTAAAATTTCTGCATTGACGAGGGTCTCTACTTGACTGATTTCGGCATCGGTCATCGGTGCGTTATGCACAAAGTCAAAACGGGTTTTGTCGGTATCGACCAAACTGCCTTTTTGCTGCACATGCTCACCCAACACCTCACGCAGTGCTTTGTGCATTAAGTGGGTGGCGGAGTGGTTGCGCATGGTATTGGCTCGCGCTTGCGTATTCACGCGGGCAGCTACCGTATCGCCCACCGCCAATTTTCCAGTGCTTAACACGCCATGGTGGCCAAATACTGCGGCTTGGATTTTCTGCGTATCTTCTACCGCAAAGATACCTTCGCTGCCACGCAGTTCGCCACTGTCACCAATTTGGCCGCCAGACTCAGCGTAGAACGGCGTACTATCGAGTACGACAATGCCAACATCGCCTTCATTTAAAGCATTGACCACGCTACCGTCTTTGTACAAGGCCAGCACTTTTGCGCTGGTTTCCAATGTGTCGTAGCCTTGGAAGGTGGTGGACTGACCCGCGTATTCCAAATTAGTCGCCATTTTAAATTTGCCGGCAGCACGCGCTTGTTCTTTTTGACGCGCCATGGCGGCATCAAAAGCAGCGGTGTCTACCGTCACATTGCGCTCACGGCAAATATCAGCAGTTAAATCGAGCGGGAAACCATAAGTATCGTGCAGTTTAAATGCTAAATCACCATTCAAAATGCTTGGTGTATTGGCGAGCTCTGACTCTAAAATCGCCATGCCGTTTTCGATGGTTTCAAAGAAACGGTCTTCTTCTAACTTTAAAATATCGGCTATGCGCTTTTGCTCAGTCACTAACTCTGGATAAGCACCACCCATTTCTTGCACCAAATCTGGCAACATTTTATAGAAGAACGCACTGCGCACGCCTAACTTGTAGCCATGACGAATGGCGCGACGAATAATGCGGCGCAGCACATAGCCACGGCCTTCGTTACCCGGAATTACACCATCGGCGATTAAGAATGAACAAGCACGGATATGGTCGGCTAGTACTTTCAGTGACGGGCTATTAATATCAGTGGCTTTGGTTTCACGCACTGCCGCAGCAATCAGGGTTTGAAATACATCAATTTCATAATTGGCATGTACGCCTTGCAGTACCGCAGCAATGCGTTCTAAGCCCATACCGGTATCCACCGACGGTTTGGGCAATGGATGCATCACGCCCACTTCATCGCGGTTAAACTGCATAAACACGTTATTCCAGATTTCGATATAACGGTCGCCATCTTCATCTGCACTGCCCGGCGGGCCACCCCAATGCTGCTCACCATGATCGTAAAAAATCTCGGTACAAGGGCCGCAAGGGCCAGTGTCACCCATCATCCAAAAGTTGTCAGAAGCGAAACGCGCGCCTTTGTTATCGCCTATGCGAATAATTTTCTCAGTAGGGATACCGATTTCCTTGTGCCAGATATCGTAAGCCTCGTCATCTTCAGCATATACCGTTACCAGCAACTTTTCTTTCGGTAACTTATACACTTCTGTCAGCAGCTCCCATGCGTATTGGATAGCATCGCGCTTAAAGTAATCGCCAAAGCTAAAGTTGCCGAGCATTTCAAAAAAGGTATGGTGACGCGCGGTGTAGCCAACGTTTTCAAGATCATTATGCTTGCCGCCTGCGCGTACGCATTTTTGGCTGGAGGTGGCGCGGGTGTAAGGGCGTTTATCAAATCCCAAAAACACGTCTTTAAATTGGTTCATACCGGCGTTGGTAAACAGCAGCGTCGGGTCGCCATGCGGCACCAATGCGCTAGACGCGACCACTTGATGGCCTTTAGATGCAAAAAAATCTAAAAAGGCCTGTCGGATTTCGTTACTACTGGGTTTATTACTCAGTTTAATGGTCATGTTGGTACTAAACTCATGGATAGGACTTATAACTATGTTGCGCACTAAGCACCTTGTTATTTATCCCAACCTGATGAATTTATTGCTCTTTTCAAATAAAATTTAAGTGAATGTTTAGAATTCCGTTGTGTCGTCACTGCTATTTAATACGTGTTTAATAATGTCAAAGCCAAAACCGCGACTTTGTAAAAAGCGGGCTTGTTTGGCCCATGCTTCGCGGTTAGTGGGTGCTTCTTTAAATTTTTTCTGCCATACCTCACGGGCGTGGCTTAATTCGTTTTCTTTAATACTTTGCACTGCATTTGCGATGAGCGCATCATCCACACCTTTTTCACGTAACTCATGCGCCACTTTGGCACTGCCAAATTTAGCCTTGCGCGCGTGCACTACTTGCTCAGCAAAACGCACATCGGACAACCAGCCGCGTTGTTTAAAGTCATCCAACAAGGCCGCAATATCATCAGCCTCTTCGGCATACGTTTTAAGCTTTTGCGCCAGCTCTGCATACGAATACTCTCGCTTACCCAAATATTCAAGTGCGCGCTGACGCAGACTTTTTTCCAGTGGCAGCTTTGCCATTCAGGAGGTTCCTAGTCGCTCAATTAAAACTGTGGCTTGCAAAACCGATAGACCCAGTGATGCGCGCTCAAGTTGAACTTAGTCGTCCTCACTGCGTACCGTTGGCATAATCTCGGCCAGCTTTTTAGCATTGGCACGGATTTTTGCTTCCAGTTCTGCGGCGATTTCTGGGTGCTCACGCAAATATTCTTTAGCGTTTTCTTTACCTTGGCCAATTTTTTCACCATTGTAGCTGTACCAAGCACCGGCTTTTTCTACCAATTTGATATTGGCGCCTAGCTCAATAATTTCGCCCAAACGCGAAATACCTTCGCCGTACATAATGTCAAATTCTGCTTGCTTGAACGGTGGCGCCACTTTATTTTTAATGACTTTTACGCGTGTTTCCGACCCAGTGACTTCATCACCCTTTTTAATGGCACCGGTACGACGAATATCTAAACGTACAGAAGCGTAGAATTTGAGTGCGTTGCCACCAGTGGTGGTTTCTGGGTTACCAAACATTACGCCAATTTTCATACGGATTTGGTTAATAAAAATCACCAAGGTATTAGTACGTTTGATGTTACCCGTGAGTTTACGCAAGGCTTGTGACATCAAGCGCGCTTGCAAGCCCATGTGGCTGTCGCCCATTTCGCCTTCAATCTCCGCACGTGGCGTCAGTGCGGCCACAGAGTCGACCACTACGATATCGACAGAACCAGAGCGTACCAGCATATCGGCAATTTCCAGCGCTTGCTCGCCCGTGTCTGGCTGAGAAATCAACAACTCAGGCACATTAACGCCCAGCTTGGCGGCATATTGCGGATCCAAGGCATGTTCCGCATCAATAAAGGCCGCCACGCCACCCATTTTTTGCATTTCGGCAATCACAGACAAGGTGAGCGTAGTTTTACCAGAAGATTCTGGACCGTAAATTTCCACCACGCGGCCACGCGGCAAACCGCCTATGCCCAAGGCGATATCTAAGCCCAATGAACCTGTGGATACCGCTTGTATATCTTCGCCAATATCACTGTCTCCCATGCGCATGATAGAGCCCTTACCAAACTGCTTTTCAATCTGCGATAAGGCGGCGGCCAGTGCTTTGCTTTTGTTGTCATCCATCTGATATTTGCCTTTATTTTAAGGTGCTTAAATTAACTGCTAATTATTTCATAATTTGCCATTTAAGGTAAGCAATACTCTGTGCTAAACCAGATTAAAACGCGTGAACTATTCTCTAAAAGCTTGTAGACTTGTGATTGGTTTATGCGTTAAGTGATTGTAGTAAACATGAAAATGGAGAAGACAATGAAAACGATGAATCGCATATTGATGGTCATAGCATTGGGCATATTGGCTGCCCCGGCCGCTTACGCACGTGACTCTTTTAATCTAGGCATTAATATTGGTGGTTACGGCTATGCGCCACCGCCAGTGGTCTACCATTACTCTGGACCATCGGCCATTTATTACGACGCCCCTCGCATCTATCAACCAGCACCGCGTATCGTGTATGGCGCCCCTATCGTCTCTTATCAATACTATAACGGTGGTGGGTATAACAGAGGCTGGCATGACAATAGAGGTTGGCAAGGTCACAGAGGCCATCACTTTGACCGCGGCAATGGCCGTGGACACGACCGTGGTCATGGTCGCGGCAACGATAGGGGGCGTGGTCATCGTTAATATCGCCTAACTAGACATCAAGTAATTACACCGCATCACCAAGTAAGTTCATAAGGCCATGCGGGTTAGATGAAAATGCGGCTATCTAACAAGGGTGCATGCTTAACTTATGGGCTTAATTTAACCAGTGCGCCTATTTAAGTAATGCCAACAAGCCAAGTAAACATTGCTGGCTAGCCAGTTGACGTATCTGTGCCCTATCCCCAGCAAAATGATGGGTAGCCAACACCAAGCGGCCATCTTTGGCTGCCCAAGCAAAACAGACCGTGCCCACTGGCTTTTCTGTTGAGCCACCGTCTGGCCCAGCAATGCCAGTAATACTGGCAGCTAGTTGAGCTTGGCTATGACTAAGCGCACCTAGCGCCATGGCTTGCGCTGTTTGTTCGCTGACTGCGCCAAAATATAATATGACCTGCGCATCAACGCCCAACATGTCTATTTTGGATGGATTGCTGTAGGTAACAAAGCCACGCTCAAACCACTGTGAACTGCCCGCAATGCCAGTGACCGCTTCTGCCACCATGCCGCCTGTACAGGACTCAGCAAGCGCCAGCATTTGGCCATTGGCTTTAAGTGCAATGCCCAGCTGAATAGCTAATTTAGTTAACTCATCCATAAACAGACTTTCAGCACGATGATGGCGTAAATTGCAGCTAGCAAATCATCAAACATCACGCCAAAACCGCCTTTCAGTTGTGCATCACATTGACGGATGGGGAACGGCTTCCAGATATCAAATAGCCTAAATAGGGCAAAGGCCAGCAACCACCAAAACCAGTGCAAAGGCGTGAAAGTGAGCACTAACATCATCGCCACTATTTCATCCCAGACAATACCGCCATGGTCGCTGACGCCTAAGGCTAAGCCAGTTTTGCCACAGACATAGATACCCAAAACAAACAAAGCTAACAAAATCAATAGTTGCGTGTTGAATGAGTAAGCATGCATGATCCAGAACAGTGGCAAGCCTATGACAGTACCCAACGTGCCCGGCGCCTTAGGCGCTAGCCCAGTGCCAAAGCCCAAGCCCAACAAATGGGCAGGATGCGACATCAGTAATTTAAAGTCTGGCTGTTTAGGCAAAATGGTCAAACCCCATATGCGTTAAATGCAGTCGTTGCTGATGGTGATACACCTCTAATGCACCCGCTTGCGTGACTTCACCTATGCGGGTCAATGGCAGTTGCAATTGATTGCTAATTTTTTGAATAGTGTCACGATTCATTACAGGCGCAGTAAAGCACAACTCATAATCATCGCCACCTGCCAGCACGGCTTGTTGCACATGCGGCAGATGCAATTGCTCTTTAAACCCAGCTAGGCAAGGTAAGCTGTCTAGCTGTAAACGCGCGCCTACATTAGATACGGCGAGGATATGCCCCAGGTCTGCCAGCAAGCCATCCGATACATCAATACAGCTATGCGCCAACCCGCGCAAGGCCAAACC
>DASWSZ010000179.1:0-5991 GCA_036402395.1 Methylophilus sp. | reverse complement strand
AGAAGGAAAACTAAACCTATCCAAAGGTTTGCCCACCACCCATACATCTTGCCGTACTTGAAACGGGCGTGGTCTATGCGTTTTGTGTTTTAACCATTTGTATATGAGCGTGCCGGTGAGTCCTGCTAATGCCATATGAATGACGGCTTGCAGGCCATCGGCTTGCTGCAACATTAAAATAGCCGCCATCAGGCCATACCAAAACACACCATCGCCTAGCCGACTGACCAAGCGAAACACATCACGAATAACACGGTATTGGTTGGTATGGCTCACGCGCACGCACAAATCGCTATCTACAGCGTGCATTCGATCCAGATATAAACGCATTTTAGTGTTCATCATCAATCCTTTATGGCGTTATTGATGATGCCAATATGCGCGGTGGCTATGAAGCAGCCATGACAAAAAAATGAAGTTTTTTTGACGACCTTAAGCCGCTGCTTTGCGCACTTCTGCAGCGATGTCTTCGGCTAATTGTTGTACTAATTTGGCATCTTGGCCTTCTACCATGACGCGGATTTTAGGCTCAGTACCAGACGCACGCAGCAATACTCGGCCCGCGCCGTTGAGTTTGCTTTCTGCTGCCTTGACCGACGCCTGAATTTCAATATGGTTTAAATCTAATTTTTGTTGCGTAGTAACATTAATCAGCACTTGCGGATACAGCGTTAAATTGGCACCCAATTCGGCCAGCGTTTTGCTACTTTCACGTAAAGACTGCAACACTTGCAGGGCGGCAATAATGGCGTCGCCACTGGTGTGTTTGTCTAAGGTTAAAATATGCCCAGAATTCTCACCACCTAACTTCCAGTTTTTCTCGTTCAATAACTCCAGCACATAGCGGTCACCGACTTTGGCACGCGCAAACGGAATTTGATGTTGTTGCAAGGCATGTTCCAAGGCCAAATTAGTCATTAGCGTACCGGCGACGCCGCCTTTGAGCTTGCCTTTGGCATATAAACCCAGTGCGATGATATACAGCAACTGGTCGCCGTCTAGCAAATTACCTAGATGGTCCACCATCATCACGCGGTCGCCATCACCATCAAAGGCAATACCTAAGTCTGCACTATTGGCCACCACTGCTTGCTGCAACGCTTGCGGGTGGGTAGAGCCTACTTGCTCGTTAATATTCAAGCCGTCTGGTTTATTGCCAATGGCAATCACTTCTGCACCTAGCTCATGAAACACATCCGGCGCCACATGGTAAGTCGCGCCATGCGCGCAATCCAATACAATTTTAAGCCCGCGCAAATCTAAGTGATTAGGAAAGGTGCTTTTACAAAACTCAACATAGCGGCCAGCAGCATCGTCCACGCGGCGCGCTTTGCCCAACTGTGCCGACTCCATCACCTGCATAGGCTTTTCCAATTCAGCTTCAATGGCGTGCTCAATGTCATCTGGCAATTTAGCACCTAAGCCAGAGAAAAACTTAATGCCATTGTCATAATATGGATTGTGCGAGGCCGAAATAACAATGCCCGCCTGTGCGCGCAAAGCACGCGTCAGATAGGCCACCGCAGGCGTTGGCATAGGGCCGGTCAGCAACACATCCACACCAGCCGCGGACAAACCCGCCTCTAATGCAGCCTCTAACATATAGCCAGAAATACGCGTGTCTTTGCCAATTAATACCGTGGGGTGCTTGCCTTTAGGTAAGCCGGTAGCATTGGCGGCCAATACCCGCCCTGCGGCATAGCCAAGGCGCATGACAAAATCTGGCGTAATCGGCGCAACGCCCACTTTCCCTCGTATGCCATCGGTACCAAAGTATTGCTTAGTCATGTTTATCCTTATTTAGCTTGGCTATTCATAGATTTCATTGATGGCGGAAACCACTTTCAGTGCTTCCACGGTGGCTTTTACATCATGCACACGTACGATGCGCGCGCCTTTCATGGCAGACACCACCGCAGCGGCCACACTGGCGTACACCCTAGCGTCCACATCATTGCCAGTCACTTGCCCCAATAGCGATTTGCGTGACAAACCCACCAGTAATGGAAAGCCCAGTGCTACTAGTGTATCCAAATGCTGAATCAGGCTAATATTGTGCGCGCGGCTTTTGCCGAAACCAAAGCCGGGGTCAAGCATGATGCGATTTTTGACGATGCCTGCTTGCTCACATACTTTGGCGCGTGCCAACAAAAATGCCGTTACTTCTGCGGTGACATCAGCATAGTGTGGGTTCATTTGCATGGTTTGTGGCGTACCCTGCATATGCATTAAACATACGCCTACATCAGATGCCGCTACCACTTGCACAGCGCCTGGTTCCTGCAACGCCCTGACATCATTGACTATGCTAGCACCTGCCTCTATTGCCGCTTGCATTACGGCAGGCTTGTAAGTGTCGATAGAAATAGGAATATGAACTTGACCGACCAAGGCCTGAATGACAGGAATCACCCGGTCTAGCTCTTGTTGCAAGCTGACTGGTGTGGCGTTTGGTCGCGTAGATTCACCACCGATATCTAATATATCAGCGCCTTGTGCAACTAAGGCTAAGGCATGTTCAACTGCTTGTGCAGTTTGTGCATATTGACCGCCATCCGAAAATGAATCAGGCGTGACATTGACGATACCCATGACATGGGTTCGGGATAAATGAAGGGTGTGGTGCGCGCAGTGAAGTTTCATAAAAAAAAGGTTGGCTAAATGATTTAGCCAACCTCTATTCTAACTCAAAAACGCTTAATCGTTTTTAGCGGTAGGTTGTGGTGCAGGATTCACTACAGTGCCTGAACCACCGCCACTGCTAGGCTTATTAGTGGTGCTGGCCTGACGTGGCTTAGGGGCTCGCATGGGTACGCCAGCCATGATGTCATTGATTTGATCCGCATCTATCGTCTCATATTCCATCAATCCCGCCACCATAGCTTCTACTTTGTCTTTGTTATCTTCTAACAATTTACGCGCAATGTTGTATTGCTCGTCCAAAATACGACGGATTTCAGCATCGACTTTTTGTTGCGTAGCTTCTGAAACGGTTTTTGAACTCATATTGCCAAAGAATGAATCTTGCTCATTACCGGCATAGACCATGGTACCTAAGGCATCGGACATGCCGAATTTAGTCACCATATCACGCGCTAATTTAGTTGCACGTTCAAAATCATTCGAAGCGCCAGTCGACATTTGATGCATAAACACTTCTTCGGCAATACGGCCACCAAACAGAATCGAAATTTCTTCCAACATCTTGTCTTTATAGTTACTAATGCGGTCAAACTCCGGCAACTGCCAAGTTAAACCCAACGCCCAGCCGCGCGGCATAATGGTCACTTTATGCACAGGATCAGCTTTAGGTAACAACTTAGCCACCACCGCATGACCACTTTCATGATACGCCGTATTTAAACGCTCTTCTTCACGCATCACCATGGATTTACGCTCAGGGCCCATAAAGATTTTATCTTTGGCATCTTCAAAGTCCTGCATATCCACCGTGCGTTTGTTGCGACGCGCTGCGAACAAGGCAGACTCATTGACCAAGTTGGCTAAATCGGCACCACTAAAGCCCGGTGTACCCCGTGCAATAATGTCAGCTCTAACATCTGGGTCAATCGGCACTTTACGCATATGCACCAACAGAATTTGCTCACGGCCTTTAATGTCTGGCAAACCAACCATCACTTGACGGTCAAAACGACCTGGACGTAATAATGCCTTATCAAGCACATCAGCACGGTTAGTCGCCGCAATCACAATCACACCAGAGTTGGCTTCAAAACCGTCCATCTCCACCAACATTTGGTTAAGTGTTTGCTCGCGTTCATCATTACCGCCGCCAGTACCTGCACCACGGCTACGCCCTACCGCATCAATCTCATCAATAAAGATAATGCAAGGCGCATTTTTCTTGGCGGTTTCAAACATGTCACGTACACGCGCAGCGCCTACACCGACAAACATTTCCACAAAGTCTGAACCAGAAATAGTAAAGAACGGCACTTTTGCTTCGCCAGCAATGGCGCGCGCTAATAAGGTTTTACCAGTACCTGGTGGGCCTACCATCAAAACGCCACGTGGTATACGGCCACCCAACTTTTGGAATTTGCTAGGATCACGTAAAAACTCCACCAATTCAGTCACTTCTTCTTTGGCTTCGTCACAACCGGCCACATCGGCAAACGTGGTTTGATTAGAACTTTCGTCTAACTGCCGAGCTTTGCTCTTGCCAAACGAGAATGGGCCGCCACCTTTACCGCCGCCCTGCATTTGGCGCATAAAGAATATCCACACGCCAATCAGCAAAATCATTGGAAACCATGACACAAAAATACTCATTAACAAGGATTCTTGCTCTTCAGGCTTGGCTTCTACAATGACATTGTTTTTTAACAAGTCAGACACCAACCATGGGTCGGTCGGTGAATAGGTATTAAAGTTTTTGCCTTGGTGGGTGGTGGCACGCAGAATACGCCCGTCAATTTGCACTTTAGCAATATTGCCAGCTTTGACTTCTTGCATGAATTGCGAGTACACCACTTGGCTGTCATTTTTTTGGGTATTGCCAAACTGATTAAAAATGGTCATTAAGACCAAGGCGATAGCCAACCAAATGGCAATACTTTTTGCGATATTATTCAATTGTGTTCCTTCACCTAAGTATAGGATGCGTTAATTTTAACTCTTTTTTGTGGCGTTATGTCTGCTAATAACTAGGTATATTCACGTTTGTTTACGCTTTAAACCAAGTAAATACACTTCACTGCTGCGATCACGGGAGGCTTTGGGTTTGCGCGTGACGACCTTCTCAAACTGACCACGCATGGTTTTAACAATCTCATCAAAGCCACTCCCAATAAACACTTTGACTAAGAAGTTACCATCTGGTTTCAACCAAGCTTGACTAAATTCAAGCGCCAACTCCGTTAAATAACTCGCGCCTGCTTGGTCAACATCCTTCACACCACTTATATTGGGGGCCATATCTGCAATTACAAGGTCCACTTGTTTATGATGCAACGTTTCTTCTAGCTGCTTGAGTACGCTCTCCTCACGGAAATCGCCCTGAATAAACTCCACGCCGGCAATCGGATGCATGTCGAGTATGTCTAGCGCAATGACGCGGCCTTGCCCTTTTAAGCGCTGGACCGCCACTTGCGACCAGCTGCCTGGCGTAGAGCCCAAGTCTACGATGGTCATACCAGGCTTAATGAGTCTATCTTTATCATCAATCTCTAACAACTTATACGCCGCGCGCGCGCGATAGCCATCTTTTTGCGCCTGTTTAACGTAGGGGTCATTCAGGTGTTCCTGCATCCAGGCTTTGCTTGTTCTTGTCGGCTTCATATTGAGATGGCTGGCTTCGTGTTAAAATGTGAATTACTTTTTTGAAATGATGATTATGCAACTTAAAACTAAACAAATCGCACACTTGCGTGGACTTGCCCATAGCTTAAACCCTGTGGTGATGATAGGCAACCAAGGCCTGACGGAAAACGTCTTAAAAGAAATTGAGCTGAACCTGAACGCACATGAATTGATTAAAGTGCAAGTATCAGGTGACGACAGAGAAGCGCGCAAAGCCATGTATGTGGCAATTACTGAAGCAACCAAAGCGGTTGCAATCCATCATATTGGCAAACAGTTAGTATTTTATCGCCCAAGTGAGACTGTTAAAGAGTCTGCCAAGATTGTCATACCTAAAGTTTAAGTCATTCTTAAAGCTTAAGTAGTACCCCATTAAAAGCGCTAGCCACGCGCTTTTAATATCACCACAAAACCTAGCAAGCACTCCACCAAATAAGCAATACTGGCCACACCATGCCATGTGCTAAAACGGCTGGCAAATACACTATGCATAACATCATTGGGCATGGCGTTTGTTTTAAGTTGCGCCAATAGCGGCTGAATACCAAAGTGGCCCGCTAATATTAATAACAGCATCACCAATACCGCCCAAAAATAACCTTGTTTAAAAGTGGCGGTGCCAAACTCAAAAATACGTTGCAAAATCAAGTAACTGGCACTGGCCATTCC
>DASWSZ010000178.1:0-3810 GCA_036402395.1 Methylophilus sp. | reverse complement strand
CACGCCCAGTAGTCTGGCAATTAACTCTTGTGTAATCAATACTTGATTATCTTGCAATCTATCTACACTCATTAATAGCCAGCGGCATAGCTGCTGCTCTATCTCATGATGTCGGTTACATACCGCGGTTTGTGAAGTCTGGGCAATTAAGGCCTGTGTATACAACAAGGCAATTTTTTGTAATTGACCACCCAAAGCAAACTCGCGCTTCAACACTTTTCTGCTCAGCCTGTAAGCAAAGCCTGCACACTGTACTTCGGTGCTGCTGGGCATGCTCTCGCCGCCCATGTAGATAGAAATACCTATCATGCCCTCGTTACCCACTATGGCAATTTCGCTGGATGAGCCGTCTTCTAAGGCATGGATTAAAGACACGATACCGTTGATAGGAAAGTGAATAAACTTCACATGGTCACCGGCTTCTGACAGCGTCCAGCCCATGGGCATTTCCACTAGCTCTAAGTCTGGCAGAATGCGTGCGTACTCATCTTCATTGAGCGCGGCTAAAATATTGTTTTGCTTAGGGTTATGGTTGAGTTTCGTTATTTTTGACATGAAATGGTTCTCGAACGCTAGGAGCTTTATTATTAGAAAATCCTAGAAAGGTATGGGGATGGGATGTGTCAGATTAAACAGCCATGTGCCCGCTTGGTTGGGTGGGCAACTTTGAACAACTGGATTACTGCATCATCCACATGCTAGGCAACATGGGCTTAGTCAGCAGTGTCATGCATAGTACCTTCCCAGCCACAAAAATCATTTTCACATTGGTAACGTTTGATACCAGTGAATAAGCTTATCAATCGGTCTGTGGGGGTACGGCGAATACGCGTTAATGTGCTTTTACAATAGGGACAAAACTGTTTTATTTTGCAGACCAATGGATGCGCGCTCCCGAGCAAATGTTGTACACAATCAATACGCGCATTATTTAATTTAAGCCGGCGTGGTGTATGTGCGATAGTTAACATTTGCCTCGATATTTTTTGAGGGCACAAATAGCGGTAGACAAATACGCAAATATGGGAAAAAAAAGCCTTTATACCGTCTGTTTATAAGTACCAATTGGCGGGTGTACGATTTGCTTGGACTGACCTCAAAAGTAGTGCAAAACAAGTGGATGGCGATATGCCTATAGGGATGATTGGCAAGCTTATTCAGCCGTGCTTACATCTAAAATATCATGGATCATTTCTAATCTTAGAATGGGGCTATCCAGCTGCATCAATCGCTGTTTTTGTAGCAAGGGTAAATCCAGCAATTCTAGCCAACGATTAGCGACCCATGCCGCGTCGTCAAATTGGTAAGGTTCAAGCACTGGGATATCTGACAGCTGCACGCCTTGCTTGGGCAGCGAGATGAGCAAACGCTCTAAACTGACGCTGGTGATTTTGAGATCGTCAGGAATAGGATAGGCACTATCGTTGGCAATATCACTCACTTCGCCTACCAACAAACCATCGGCTTGCTGCTGAAAGGCGTGGACTTTAACTCTGTGCTGGCCTATGCACTGTATCATCATCAATCCAACGGTAGTGACATCGGCCTCGGTAATCTGCACCAGCGTACCAACATTGGCAAACGGAAAGTGATCTTCAGCATTGGTCAGGCCTTCTGGCAGGGCTGCCACCACGGCAAAGCCTGTTCGATGTTTGAGGCAGTTTTTCACCATGTCCAAGTATCTGGCTTCAAAGATACGCAGTGGTAATTGTCCACCGGGGCAGACCACCAAAGGTAATGGAAATAATGGTATAGAGTAATGCTGCATGATATCGCCTTACTAGGTAGACTCTGTAGGCCCGCTTAAGTTTTAGCGCCCACAACAAAGTCAAGCCATCCCCTCATAGACACTGAAAGTGAAGTCTTTAAGTAAGTTTAAGTATAGGCCAAACCAGCGTTGCAATGCTAGGCTCGGTCACATGGACATCAAGTATGCTTCAAACTGTGCAAGTGGCAGCGGTTTACCAAATAAGTAACCTTGATAGTGATAACACTGGTTTTCCAGCAAGAAGGCGCGTTGTGCAGCCGTTTCCACGCCTTCGGCAATCACCTGCAAGCCTAAGTTTTGACCTAAGTTGATAATGGCGCGCGCAATCGTGGCGTTATTCGTGTCGGTGAGTACATCGTTTACAAAGGACTGGTCAATCTTCAACTGGTCTAGCGGCAGCAGTTTTAAATAAGATAGCGATGAGTAGCCAGTGCCAAAGTCATCCAAAGAGAAGCCTATGCCGATGGCTTTAAGTGCTTTCATCTTGTCAATAATGTCCGCCACATTCTCGATTAGTAGACTTTCTGTCAGCTCTAGTTTGAGCTTGTGAGGATTAGCGCCGGTTTTTTGCAGCGTATGCATCACCTCTTGCACAAAGTCTTTTTGACGGAACTGATACACGCTGACATTGACTGACAAACTCAAGCACTGCGTTTTTGCATGTTTTCCCCATGCCACCAAGGTATGGCAGGCGGTTTCTAATACCCAATTGCCCAAGGGCACAATCAATCGGGTGTCTTCCGCCGCGCCTATAAACTGCAACGGTGACACCATGCCACGTTTAGGGCTTTGCCAGCGTATCAGCACTTCAGCACCTGTCACCTGGCCGTGATTGTTTAATTGGGGTTGATAATGCAGCAAAAACTCCTGATTGGCTAAGCCT
Organism: Methylophilus sp.; assembly: GCA_036402395.1. Lineage (GTDB taxonomy): Bacteria > Pseudomonadota > Gammaproteobacteria > Burkholderiales > Methylophilaceae > Methylophilus. Next base: position 1,159 of record DASWSZ010000178.1, on the reverse strand, counting down.
ATTCGGATATCGTCTTCTAAAGCCACGCGATTGTTGATGGCGGTTTGCATAGACTCATTATAAAAACGTATGGTATTGCGGCCCGCCGCTTTGGCTTGGTACATGGCCAGATCGGCCTGCTTTAACAACGCATCTACATCCTGCGCATATTCACCGATGAGTGTCACGCCTATGCTGGGTGAGCTATGATGGGCATGTCCAGACAGGTAATAGGTTTCATTCAAAACTGATGAAAGTTTGGTCGCCACCGCCATGGCCAGTGTTTGTGCTTGCGTATCAAGTTCGCATAGCTCGGTAATCAACACCACAAATTCATCACCGCCCAAGCGCGCCACCGTATCGCATTTGCGCACGCCATTACTCAGCCTAAGCGCTACTTCTTTCAGTAGCTGATCGCCTATGCTATGCCCCAAGGTGTCGTTCAGCGCTTTAAAATTATCCAAGTCGATAAACAGAATTGCACTCATTTTATGATGGCGCGCTTTTGCGGCAATAATGTGCTTTAAGCGTTCTGCTAGTAACTGACGATTTGGCAGCTTGGTCAATGGGTCATAGAAGGCCAGTTGCTGAATTCCTTCTTGCGCTGATTTGCGTGCAGAAATATCGGTATTGATGGACAGTATGGATTGTGGCGCGCCCGTGGCATCTCTTACCAACGTCCAGCGACCCTCCACCGTAATCATGTCACCATCTTTTTTCAGCTGATGGATTTCACCTGTCCATTCGTCATGGTCCATAACAAACTGGCTTGCTAGATTAAAGTCACGCGTGTCTGCGTAGATTAATGTTTCTACTGTGTGTTGCATGGCCTCGGCTGCTGTCCAGCCATACAATCGTTCTGCACTTTTGTTCCAAAATAGGATTTGGTGGTCAAAGCCTATGACCAATATCGCATCTTGCGCCTTGTCTAACAGGGATGCTTGTTCGCGTATACGTTCATCCGCCGCTTGCCGCTCTAACTCTGCTGCGGCACGCGCGGCAAATATTTTCAGGGTAGAAATAATAAAGTCACTGTTTTCTAAATGCTGTTTAAACAGCAAAAAGATAAAGCCTATGATCTCGTTTTTTGAGTTGCAAAGCCTATGGCCAATATAGGCATTGACCAACCCAGCGTGTATTAACGGAAACTCTGGAAAGGTAGCGGCAAGATTGTACTGGG
>DASWSZ010000177.1:0-7444 GCA_036402395.1 Methylophilus sp. | reverse complement strand
ATTTGCACATTAACTAAACTTTACGATTAAAAATAACTGCTTATGCTGCAGCGTGATGCGCCAGCGCCGCGCATAAATCTTGCCAAGCTGCGCGCTTTAGCGAAGGGTTTTGCAGCAAATCCTCAGGGTGATAAGTCACCCAACAAGCGCCATTGTACTGATGCAGTTTGCCACGCATAGCCTCAATATTGTCTGCTTGTACCTTTAAATACTGCTGCGCAGCTGTTAATCCAAATAGCACGACTGTCTTGGCTAGATAATGGTCTAGCTTGTCAACATCGGTCAGCACCACGACATCGGTGCTGAGTAAACGCATCGCTTTTACCATATTATGCAGCAGCGCCTGCGCTTCTGTGTGTGCCGTAGCCAACGGACAACACAGCAGCCATGGCGTAGCAATTTTTTCTATGACTTCTATAGGTTCGGGCGCAAGCGCTGGCGTTGCCATGACCTCTGCGGTGACAGGCAATGGTTCTGCTGTTAGTAATTGCGGCGTCATTACTTCTTCTACTTCTGATTCAAGACCTTCAGATGCAACGGCAACAGGCTGGGTTGTCACGGGCTGCGCTGTGAGAAGTGTAGCCGCTACAATGGGCTCTGCTAACAATGCCATCGGTTCAACTGCTATTGGGACAGGCTTAATGGCTAATGGCATAGTAGGCAGTGGCTGTTTTAACTGCCACACTGGCAGCAACTCAAGCTCGCGCATCATGTCTTCACGTGTCATATTCATAGCGCCAACCCCATTAACATTGCATCTTCACGCCCCTGTTGCGCAGGATAATAGCCACGTCTAATGGCCATTTCACAAAAGCCCACGCTTTCGTACAAAGCAATGGCCGTGGTATTACTCACACGCACTTCTAAAAATAAATGCACCGCCTTGTGACGCTTAGCCACCAACATCATATGGTGTAATAAATAACGCCCTAAGCCCTGTTTTTGCTGAGATTTCGCCACACTCAAATTGAGCAAATGCGCTTCATCCAACACCATCATCAACAAGGCGTAGCCGATAATATGTTGGTCTTGCATCATGACCCAAGCGCTGTAGCCAGATTGCAGCGAATCACTAAAGTTGCCGCGGCTCCACGGGTGCGAATAAATGGTCGGCTCAATCTGCATAATGGCGTCCAAATCCTCCATTTGCATTGGGCGTAGGCTAATATCAGTACGCAAGCCAATATCAGGGCGCGCTTGCGTGTGCAAATCGTTCAGCGTGTCCTCCAGCTTATTCATTTGTGCATTCATAAACGCAAGCCTTGGGCGCGCTCGTCTGTGGTGAGCGCTACGCGATTACGCACATAAATTGGCGCTGCTACGCTGGCGGGCTGCGCCTGACCTGCTATAAACGCGGGCAACGCTAAGTTTAAAATAGCCGACGCGGTCGGGGTGATGGACGGTAATACTTGTGAAATGTTATCTGCATATAACGTGCTTAACACTTCAGTATAAGTAGCCCAACCACTGCCGACGCCTACCCAATCACTGCCCGTGACACTAGGCGCTAATTGCGGTTTACACACTGTGGTTAACCTCACTTCTTGCCAATGGCCATTTTCAAACACAAACGCCGCATGATAAATCTCGCCCATACGCGCATCTAAGCAAGCAATCACTTTTTGTTGGCCGCTTGCTTGGGCTAATGCCAGCAAAGTATTGACGCCCACCACGGGCAAATTGGCACCAAATGCCAAGCCTTGCGCCACACCACAGGCAATACGCACACCTGTAAATGCGCCAGGGCCTGCACCAAACGCAATGCCGTCCAAGTCATATAAACTCATCTCGGCAGTAGCTAGTAAAGCCTGAATCTGCGGCAAAATCAGTTGCGAGGCTGTCGCGCCGGCATGCTGATGATGCGTCAATATGCGGTCACCCAGCTGAAAGGCCAGAGATAAAAATTCGGTAGAGGTATCGAGTGCTAATAGCTTCACAAGTTGTCGTTCCCACAACGGCGGAAATCCAGTTTAATTTTTTCAGAATGCATATTCAAACTGCGCAAAAATGCTGTTTTTATTCAGCCGCTATTTTACCGCGCAATTGCTTAACGTGCCCACGCAGAGTTTTACTTTCTAATCGGCGTTGTTTTGAGCCATAGGTAGGTCGTGTGGCGTAGCGCGTGGGATGCACAAAATTGGCTGCGTTCACTATCTCATGCAGGCGCTTAATGGCATCCTTTTTATTGGCTTCCTGCGTGCGGTATTGCTGCGCTTTGATAATCAGCACGCCTTCATCGGTAATGCGATTATCTTTACTATGCAGCAAACGCGTTTTTAACCACTCCGTAAGTGACGAAGCCGGAATATCAAAACGCAAATGAATGGCGCTGGAGACTTTATTGACGTTTTGCCCACCCGCCCCTTGCGCACGGATGGCGGTAAGTTCAAATTCGGTATCGGGAATGGTCAACATTAGTAGTGGTAACGCAGTTGCGCAATCAGTAGCGCATCGTGTTCAACTTTATACACAATACGATGTTCATCATTAATACGGCGCGACCAGTAGCCACTGAGTGCATGCTTAAGTGGTTCAGGCTTGCCAATGCCAGCAAACGGTTCGCGCATGATTTCCTGAATCAGTTGATTAATGCGCTTGAGCATGTGCTTATCTTGCGTTTGCCAATATAAGTAATCTTGCCAAGCAGGCTCGGCAAATATTAACTTCATTTAGCCAGCTTTTCATCTACTGGTGTTTCTTGAAGCAGCGTTCTTTCTACAGCCTCACCCGCATTGAGCGCTATCACCGCATCCAGCAAGCGTTTAGCATTATTGGGGCTACGCAGCAAATAAGCCGTTTCTTCTAAAGCTTGATAATCTTCAAGTGACAGCATCACCACAGATTGCTCACGATTGCGCGTAATAATCAGCGGCTCGTGGTTTTGGCAGACTCTGTCCATATTGCTGGCCAGTTGCGCGCGTGCGGTGGTGTAAGTAATGGCGTCCATGATGATTACCCTTAATATATGTACGTGATATTGTACATATATTTAAATGGCAATCATACTTTTTTTTGATTAAGCAATAACATTTATTTGGCAGCAAAAAACGCCTGCACGTCCGCCAGCACTTTAGTGCGCTTAAACGGTGGCAGGCTTTGCCAAATGCGCTTGCCATAAGGCTTGGTGATGAGGCGCGGATCACAAATCACCAGCACACCACGGTCACTCTCATCGCGGATTAAACGGCCAGCGCCTTGCTTAAGGGTAATCACAGAATACGGCAGTTGGTATTCCATAAATGCGTTTTTGCCTTCTTCATTCATTTTATCAATGCGCGCAGAAAGCACTGGGTCATCCGGCGGGGCAAATGGCAGTTTGTCGATAATGACGACTGAAAGGGCTTCACCGCGCACATCCACGCCTTCCCAAAAACTTTGTGAGCCCACTAGCACGGCGTTGCCATGGTTGCGGAATCGGTCTAATAATTCAGTACGCGTGCTTTCGCCTTGCATTAATAGTGGATATTCCATACCGTTTTCGGCAAACGCTTCTTTAAGCAAGGCATGCACTTCACGCATGGCCCTAAGTGAAGTACACAGCACAAAGGCGCGACCCTGACTGGCTTGTATCACCGGCAAGCTAATTGCGGCGACTGCGGCCGTGTAGCTTGCGCTGTTCGGGTCTGGCATATTGGCTGGGGCGTACAATAAAGCTTGGTTGCCATAATCAAACGGGCTTTCCCAAAAGCCAGTTTCGGCGGCCTGCAACCCCATTTGTGCGATGTAATGGCTAAAATCACTTTTGACCGCCAAGGTGGCCGAAGTGAAAATCCACGCCCGTGGCTGGGCATTGAGTTGTTTGCCAAAACCATCCGCCACACTGAGCGGCGTGGCGTGCAACTGCACACTTTGCGTAAACACTTCCACCCAGCGCACTAAGTTGGCATTACTGGCTTTCATCCAGCTGTCCAGTTGTGCAATCAGTGCCTCGCCACGTTGCCAGCATTTTTCCAGCATGGGGTCGCGCGCGGCTTGTGTTTCCAGCACGGCAGTGAGTTTAGCCAACGCCGTTTGCATATCAGCAAACGCGGCTTCAAAATGCTTGAGCGCCAAGGCTTTTTGCACTGGCATGCGCGAGCCTTCAAACTGAAATACCAGCCTAAAATCTTTGCAAGCTTTTTCCAGTACTGGCACCGCCTCGCCCAATGCCACACAATCTTTGGCTAAGCTTAAGTGCGCCATGGCGCTATCACGCGCCAACTCCATCAACTGACTGGTGGACACATCTTCACCAAAGAACAAACCAGCCACTTCGGGTAATTGATGTGCTTCGTCAAAAATCACCGTATTGGCAGTCGGTAATAATTCGGCCACACCTTCATCGCGTAACATGACATCGGCAAAAAATAAATGGTGATTGACGACGACTATATCGGCGGCCAGCGCTTTTTTGCGCGCTTCCATGACAAAACATTCTTTATAAAAGCTGCAATCCTGCCCCAAACAATTATCGCGGGTAGAGGTGACTTGTTGCCACACGGTAGCGTTTTCCGGCACGTCTATCAGTTCGGCCTTGTCGCCCGTTCTAGAGTTTTCGGCAAAACTTTTGATTAAATGAATATATTTGGCATCCTCGCGCGAAGCAAAACGGCCCTCTTGGCTGGCGCGTTGCAGATGGTCATGACAGACATAATTGGCGCGCCCTTTTAACATACTCACAGTCACCGGCACTTTTAAGGCGTCACGCACGTTAGGTAAATCGCGGTTAAATAGTTGGTCTTGTAGCGTTTTGGTGCCGGTGGAGATAATCACTTTCCCCCCCGACAGCAACGCAGGCACTAAATAGGCAAAGGTTTTACCAGTGCCAGTGCCCGCCTCTGCCACTAGCTGCTTGTTACCTTGAATGGCAGACTCAATCGCCAGTGCCATTTCCAGTTGTTGGGTACGTTGACTAAAGCCTTCTATGGCTTGTTCCAAGGCGCCACCAGTGCTAAATATTTGATTCAATGAGGATAGGGCAGACATGCAAAATTATCCCATGAATATGCAAAAATTCACTAAGTAAGTCAGATGAATCGCGCAATAATGATTTTTTACCACAAAAACAAGCTTGTCATCATCGCCATAGCCTGATAGCCTAATAATGCTGTACGTAAAATGTCATCATTTTGGTTGTACCTTGTATCAATATTATTTTGGGAGGATGTATGGATCTAGGTCTTATTATTCAGTTAATTAGTGGTGCAGTAGGCGGCAATGTGGCTGGCAATTTAATGAAAAATTCCAGCTTGGGTACAGTAGGTAATTCTCTAGTGGGTATTTTGGGTGGCGGTATTGGTGGCGTATTGCTCAGCATGTTGGGCATTGGTGGTGCCGCAGCTGCGGGCAGTATGGATATCACCACTATTATTAGTCAAATTGCGGGCGGTGGAGTCGGTGGTGGCATACTTCTACTCATCGTAGGTCTAGTCAAAAACGCAGTGGCTAAGCAATAATTCAAGCTTATGGCCTATCTACCGATATAGTTAGATAGGCTTTTTTATGCATACTCGATTTTAATATTCTTGATGTTCAAACACTTACTGCTCATTTGGTGGTTGCTCTGCTCAGGCTTATGTCAGGCGGATGACATGTTGCAGGCCGCCAATATGCACACCAATGCCGAAGGCATTACGATTACCATGATTGAAGATACCCCGACATGGTCGGATAAAGCGCAAGAAGTATTGATGCAAGCGTTAAGCCTGACCGGCATACAATATAAGTATGGCGGTAGTTCGCCAGAGACCGGCTTTGACTGTAGCGGCTTTGTGCGCTACGTGTTTAGCCAAGCCACTAAGATTACCCTACCCCCGACTGCACGTGCCATTAGCCAAATCGGCAAAACCGTCAAAAAAGAAGAGTTACAGCCAGGCGATTTGGTGTTTTTTAACACATTAAAATCGGCGTTTTCGCATGTGGGGATTTATATAGGCAATAACAAATTCATCCACGCACCCAGAACTGGCAGCAGCGTGCGTGTTGAAAATATGGACAATGCGTATTGGTCTAAGCACTTTAATGGCGCGCAGCGCTTAGACAAAGAACTAGAACGTTCATATTAGCGCCAGCCAGGCAACAATTGTTGCCAGCCAGCGTCCAGCTTATTTAATATTGATTACTCATGAAATTTAGCAATTTCACCAGGCTTACGCAGCATTTTATCCACTTCACCCAAATGCAATTCCTCTTGATAAATCATTTCACGCGCATACTCTTCCAGCATCACAGAATCGCCCTCCACCAGTTTTAACAAGTCTTTGTAGGCATTCAACGACACCGTCTCATGCGCCAACGATTCGCGCAAAATATCACCAATGTCATGATTATGCGTTTCCAGCAACGGGCCGATGGATAAGGATGGATGACCACCTAAATGGGTAATCAGCTCACCCGCTTTATCGGCATGCGTCAACGATTCGGCGGCTTGGCTGCGTAACCAAGACACGATAGGAATACGGTTATAACCAAACACCATCAAGGCATAATGCGTATAGCGCACCACACCGGCTAACTCAAGTTCCAAAATGGTATTTAATGCTTTGACGACCGGGCTGTTTTCGACGTGATCTGCTGACATGATGTGCTCCTTTTAAGTATTGGTTTGTTTTTTGTAACAAAGCCGAAGTTTACGCGCTATTTAAATGGCTTGCAGAACTGAGAATAGTTGTCATTGCGAATCTCAATTCGCTATTGCGTTGTATGGCCATCGCTGTGACCTAAGCTTCTGGCCGGGTCGATGACATCGCGTATCAATTGTTTAAGCTCTTTGGCTTCTGGAAAGCGCCCCATGGCTTTGCGCGAAAATAACAATTGGCCATTTAAACGTACTTCCAATATGCCGCCGGTACCCGGTATTAAATTGACCGACTTTAGATCCGCATCAAACGTGGTGAGTAGTTCTTGCGCTAACCACGCCGCGCGCAACAACCAACGGCATTGCGTGCAGTATTCAATTTCTACAATATGGGTCCGCGTCGTCAGCATGGCAAAAGCCCTTTAAAATTTAATGATTTCTGGCAGATTAGTATAGGAAATTCACTTGAAATAGCGGAAAATGAACCTATTGTTTTATTGCTAGCTCTTACTAGCGTGCTACCTACATTTCATCACTATAAAGGTTTTAAATGCGTTCTTCATTAGAAAAATTCGGACTCATGGGTTCTGGCGTGTTGCTTGGCGTGCTGGTCAGTTTAAATATTTCTGCTTGGGCAGAAAAAAACTTAGCCCCGGAATTGCCTATCGATGATTTACGCGTATTTGCCGAAGTCTATGGCAAAGTTAAATCAGATTATGTAGAAGCAGTAGAAGACAAAAAGCTGATTAATGAAGCGCTGACTGGCATGTTGCAAGGCTTAGACCCGCACTCTACTTTTATGGACGCGGATGCTTACAAAGACTTGCAAGCGGGTACGCAAGGTGAGTTTGGTGGCTTGGGTATAGAAGTGGCGATGGAAGACGGCTT
>DASWSZ010000176.1:0-5728 GCA_036402395.1 Methylophilus sp. | reverse complement strand
ACCCAATACTAGCTGTGGTACTGGCGCCGTTTATGCTGATGGTGGCGATGTCACGCGTGATTTTGGGTTTGCATTATCCTAGCGATGTCTTAGCAGGGGCGGCAATAGGTTACTTGATTGTCCAGTTGTCTTTTATGCTGGTGGCTTAAGGCATGTAGCCTAGCTAAAGCCAACGAGCTAAGACAAAAAAGTAAAACAACTCAACAGTTAAAAAAACTATACTTGTCATTTAATAAAGGTCTCTATGTGGCCTTTTTTGCATATAGCTGGCTAATACTTACCGGCTATCTTTAACTTATCTAACTTAAATGCTGCGCGGTAAATTGGCTATCGTAGTGCTGAAACACATGCACCGCGGTGGTCAGTCTTAAGCGCACATCACTCAAACACTTCTCGCGCCATGCCGCCATTTCGGTGGCGCTCATATGCGTCAATTCTGCATACATAGATGGTATGCGCCCTTGTAGGACTAATTCAAAATGCGTGAGCGCCTCATAGGTTTGCAGCAAGTAATAATTGAGTTTTAGCAACAACTCGTCATCTTTGCGTTTAACGAGGTTTAATAGTAGCGAAGATAAACGGCTGAAACGTAAAGCTTTATCGGCCCAAGCTAAACGCTGTAAAGCTTTACGCGCTTGCGGGATTTTCACCTGAAAGCATTTGCTGATAAATGGGGTTAAGGCATCGGCATGTTGCCTAAGTAGGGTAAATGGCCGGGCTTGAATATGTTGTGTAATATGTGCATCCATAGCCCACTCCGCCACCACATGGGTAATCAGGGAATCGTTCGACCATTTGGCCTCAAAGGCAGGCACAAAATGGTTGTGCGCCACAATATCTACAAATAAATGGCTGGTATAGCCCACTGCAATCGCCAGCTCCTCATCGCTAGCTGCGCTATTAAGCATGTCAGCTGCTTGCTGCCATTGGTGAGTGGTTTTAAAGTGTTTGGAAATCAGCGCTAAATCTGGCAAACAAGCGCCCGCCATCACTAACTGAGGAAATTTCTTCATTGCAGCTTGTAGTCTTGGGTCTAGCATGGGTGAGGCCAGCAGAATATATTGGGCAAAATACAAGTGGGTGTACAAGCCCCAAGCATTGGCATCAGCGGCGAATACCAATAGTGGCAAGCCCCACGCACAATGTGTCAAACTTCTAACATTCATAGTGTGCACTGTGTCACCACCGCATGAAACTGCCATGACAAGACCATGACGTTTACATGACTAGCCCTCAATGAGGGGGTAAGGAATTCATACGACTGTCATATTAAGCAGTTAGCATCAAACTAACTTATTAAAGCATGAAACGAGAATAACCCTATGAATATATTGCTCATTTCGGATGTTTACTTTCCTCGGGTAAACGGCGTATCTACCAGCATCAGAACTTTTGCCCAACAAATGCAGCAAATGGGGCACACCGTACATTTGATTGCACCAGACTATGGCATCACCACCGCAGATGAGTCTTGGATTACCCGCGTGCCGGCGCGCAGTATTTATTTTGACCCAGAAGATAAATTGATGAAAATGGGCGAGGTGATGAAACTGGTGCCTGCGCTTAAACAGCAAGCATTTGATGTCTTGCATATCCATACGCCATTTGTCGCCCATTACGCTGGCCTTAAATTGGCTAAAGCACTCAATATTCCTAAGTTAGAAACGTACCATACTTTTTTTGAAGATTACTTACATCACTATTTGCCGTGGATACCGCAAAAGGCAGCGCGCGGCATGGCTAGACTCATCTCAAAAAGCCAATGTAATCAAGTGGATGGCTTGGTGTCGCCGTCACAGCCAATGTTGGAGGTGCTGCGTGGCTACGGCGTTAGCACTCAGTCAGAAGTCATTGCAACCGGCTTGCAGCCGCACAGCTTTGCCCCTGCCGATGGTCTAGCGTTTAGAGCCAAATATGGTATTGCCGCCTATAGACCTATGTTGTTATATGTAGGCCGTGTAGCGCATGAAAAAAACATCGGCTTTTTACTAGAAGTGGTCAGAATACTAGCCGATGACGTGCCCGAAATTTTATTATTGATTACTGGTGAAGGCCCAGCCGAAGCCAGCTTAAAACAACAAGTGCATCATCTTGGTATAGAAAAATATGTACAGTTTTTGGGTTATTTAGACCGCAATATTGAGTTGAACGCCTGTTACCAATCGGCCGATGTATTTGTATTCGCCTCTAAGAGTGAAACGCAGGGTTTGGTCATACTTGAGGCCATGGCACAGGCCACGCCGGTGGTGGCGATTGCTGAGTTGGGCACGGCTTCGGTATTGGTGGAAGGGCAGGGCGCACGTATCGCTACAGAAAATGAGTTGGATTTTGTGGCCAAAATTCGTGGTTTATTGATAGATCAAGACGAACGGTATGCTTTGGGAGTGCGTGGTCAGAGCTATGCCAAACAAAAATGGTCTTCGGCGGTTCAGGCCGAACGGCTACTAGCGTTTTATACGCATCTCGTCATACAGCATCAGCAGGTGCAGCAATCAGTGACAGCAGGCTTATCTTCGCAACAAAGTTAGTAAGATCGCCAAAAAAAAGCCAGCTAATTGCTGGCTTTTTATTTTGGCTAAGTGAGCAAGCGTAAAGCGTTTGATCACTGATGATGTTAACCAAACTTACCGGTAATATAGTCTTCGGTTTCTTTACGGCTTGGATTGGTAAAAATCTTATCGGTATCGTCATACTCAATCAGCTCGCCCAGATACATATACGCGGTGTAATCCGATACGCGCGCTGCTTGTTGCATATTATGCGTCACCACCAATATGGTCAGCTTGTTGCGTAGCTCGTTCATCAGCTCTTCAATATTGGCCGTCGCCATCGGGTCGAGCGCAGAGGTCGGTTCATCAAACAGCATGATTTCTGGGTCGGTGGCTAAGGCGCGGGCAATACATAAACGTTGTTGTTGACCGCCGGATAAGTTAAAGGCTAGATCGTGCAAGCGGTCTTTCACTTCTTCCCACAATGCGCCGCCTTTAAGGGCTTCTTCTACCTTGTCGTCTATCATGCGTTTGTTGGTTTCGCCACGTACACGCAAGCCATAAGCCACGTTTTCATAGATGGATTTTGGAAACGGATTAGGCTTTTGGAATACCATACTGATGCGCATACGCACTTCTATCGGGTCTACACCGGGCGCTAAAATATTGGTGTTGTCTGGGTGCATGACAATTTCACCTTGATAGCGATTGCCAGGGTACAAGTCATGCATACGATTAAAACTACGCAAAAATGTAGATTTGCCGCAGCCAGAAGGGCCAATTAGGGCAGTGATTTTGTTCTCGTATAAAGGCATGGTAATGCCTTTAAGTGCGCGATTACCGTTGCTGTAAAAAAACTCTAAGTTACGAGATTCTGCTTTTATTGGTGTGGTGGTCGTGATGGCCATGAATAATGTTCCTGCAAATCAATCTATTTAAAAAGTTACCACTTAATATTTTTACGAATTTTGTAGCGCAGATAAATGGCGGTGCCGTTCATCAGCAAGGTGACCAGAATAATAATGGCGCCAGTTGCCGCTGCATTAATATGGAAGGCATGGTCTGGACGTGATAGCCAGTTAAACATTTGAATGGGTAGTACGGTAAAGCCTGAACTTAACCATTCAAAATTAAGGAAAGGTGGTTCTGCGGTGATCGGTGTTGGCGGTAAAAACGCAATAAAGGTCAGTGCGCCTATGGTAATAATAGGTGCGGTTTCGCCTAATGCGCGTGCCATGCCAATAATCACTCCAGTTAAAATGCCACCGTAAGAATATTGCAATACATGGTCGTGTACCACTTGCCATTTAGTGGCGCCTACCGCGTACGCTGCTTCACGGATGGCTATAGGAATACCACGAATCGCTTCGCGCGTGGACACAATGACAATAGGTAAAATCAGCAAACCTAGTGTTAAGCCAGCGGTTAATATGCTTTGGCCTAAGTCTAAAATATAAACAAATAAGCTCAGTGCTAATAAACCATACACGATAGACGGTACACCGGCTAAATTAGAAACGTTGATTTCGATTAAATCGGAAAACCAGTTTTTTGGTGCATATTCTTCTAAGTACAAACCTGCCGCTACACCCATGGGCACTGCGGTTAAAAACGTCACCAACATCACCAGTGCAGAACCTACCCATGCTGATAGCAAGCCAGCACGGCCAGCACGGCGTGAGGGAAATTCAGAGAAAAACTCCAAACCAAACCTAGGGTAACCGTCCATCACTAAATCTAAAAACAGCACAAATAAGGTAATCAGCGCAAACATGAGCGCCAATAAACCGACAATCGAGAAAATATAATCGTTGAGCTTATGGCGCTTAATCATGGCGCGCACGGCTTCTAGATTTTCTAGCACCGAGGCCTTGGTTTTTAATTGACTAGGTTGCATGTGTGACCCTATATAAGCTTGTATTCATTGTGACTTAATCACTTGTTAGCATGATGTTAACTAAGTTGTGTGAAACATTCGTGGCAGTCTTGTTAACGACAGTTAATAATGTTCGCGGTATTTTTTGCGTATCATGTGACCCAAAATATTAAAAAACAAGGTCATCACCATCAGTACCAAACCAGCAGCAAAAATACTTTGATAGCCCACACTGCCATGCGGTAAATCACCCAAAGCTACTTGCACAATATAGGCAGTAATGGTCGCTGCACTTTCCATTGGATTGAAGGTTAAAATCGGTTGCTGACCAGCGGCTACCGCCACGACCATGGTCTCGCCCACTGCGCGTGAAATACCCAAAATATAAGCCGCTACAATGCCAGAAATGGCCGCTGGAGTAACGACACGAATGGCGGTCTGAAAGCGCGTTGCGCCCATTGCATACGAGCCTTCACGCATGCTCATGGGCACTGCGCGCATGGCATCTTCTGCTACTGATGAAATATAAGGCACAATCATAATGCCCATGACAATACCGGCGCTGAGCATATTGAAGCCGGGTAGTTCTGGGAAAATAGTTTGCAAAATAGGTGTTAAAAATAACAAGGCAAAGTAACCAAATACAATGGTGGGTACGCCTACCAATAGTTCTAAAACTGGTTTGACGATTTCGCGTACTTTGTGTGAGGCAAATTCTGATAAATAAATTGCACCAATCGTACCGATAGGAATAGCCACCGCTAAGGCAATGGCTGAGGTGGTGAGCGTGCCAGACACTAGCGGCATAATGCCATAATGTGCATCTTCAAATAGTGGTGTCCATTGCGTGTCGGTAAAGAAATCAACGATAGAAACGGTTTTGAAAAAGCTTAATGATTCATACAATAAAATGCCCACGATAGCCAATGTAGTGGCGACGGCTGACAGCGCGGCCAACATTAAAATAAACTCGATAATGCGTTCTTTAATGTTTCTACGTAAATTTTTGGCTAGACGCGGGCTGATGGTTAATTCGAGATTAGCGTTGCTCATTGTGGCGGTCATATTCATGATTGTCTGAACCCCGTAATTGTAGCGGAAAAATACTGAGTTGAAAGTCTTAAATCAATCTGTACTAGCAGACATGTGATTGATATTAGTTGAGGGTTTGATGAAAACGGTGGCTAACTCGCTAGCCACCGTCATCAATTTTTATGAATTAGTTGATTCTAGAAAGTAAGTCTTTGACTTTAATACCGACTTCATTTTTACCACCAAAACCTGTGCCTGGTTTTAACGCTTTAAAGTGGGCTTTGATGGCAGCGTAATCTTCAGCTGGCAACGGCACATATTTCACTTCTTT
>DASWSZ010000175.1:0-6605 GCA_036402395.1 Methylophilus sp. | reverse complement strand
TTCACCAGTAATGTAGGCAGCCGCAGGTGATGCCAAAAACGCCACGGTAGCAGCAATCTCATCAGCATTGCCTAACCTTCCCAATGGCACGCGCGTTAACATTTGTTGCTTAATGTCTTCCGGCAGCTCAGCAGTCATGTCGGTTTGAATAAAGCCAGGTGCGACACAATTGACAGTAATACCACGGCTGCCCACTTCGGCTGCCAGTGACTTAGTAAAGCCTGTCATGCCGGCTTTTGCCGCCGCGTAATTGGTTTGACCAGCGTTACCCATATGGCCGACCACGCTAGAAATATTAATGATGCGGCCCGCGCGTAATTTCATCATCGGACGCAATACTGCTTGGCTCATGCGGAACACCGACTTCAAATTGGTCGACATCACCGCATCCCAATCTTCTTCTTTCATACGCATTAATAAAGTATCACGGGTAATGCCAGCATTATTGACTAAGATATTGACGTCACCGTAAGTCGTCGTAATGTGTTTAATCGCCTGTTCCACTTGATCGGCATGATTGACATCTAAGGCCAAGCCACAGCCTTTAATATCAGCAGCCGTCAATGCCGCTTGTATGTTAGCAGCTCCACTTTCAGTAGTGGCAGTACCAATCACTGTAGCACCTTGCTTACCCAACGCTAAGGCAATAGCAGCGCCTATACCGCGACTTGCCCCAGTGACCAACACAACTTGATTACTTAACATTAAATATCTCCCTTAATGTATTGTTATTATTGATTATTTTCAGTGATAAATTCTTCAATCGCTGATGTAGATGTCAGCGCTACGCAGGCCATCTCGGTCACAATACGCTTAGTTAAGCCCGCCAACACTTTACCTGGGCCGCACTCTGCAGCGCTGCTAATGCCTAATTGATTAACCGCTTGTACACTCTCCACCCATCTTACTGGTGAATACAATTGGCGCACCAAGGCATCTTTAATGGCCACAGCTTGCTCGTAGCCAGTCACATCAGCATTATGCAATACGCGCACTGTTGGCGTAATGATTTGGATGGATTGTAAGTATACCGCTAAAGCTTCGGCGGCTGGTTTCATCAAAGCGCAATGCGATGGCACACTGACTGGCAAAGGCAATGCACGTTTAGCACCTTTGGCTTTTGCCAACTCCATGCCACGTTCCACCGCTGCTTTGTCGCCAGCAATCACCACTTGACCGGGTGAGTTAAAATTAACGGCTTCTAATACCTCATTACCAGCAGCCTCTGAGCAAACCTCACGCACCACGGCATCGTCTAAACCTAATATCGCCGCCATGCCGCCTTGGCCTTCTGGCACCGCATTTTGCATGGCTTCAGCGCGATATTTGACTAAAGGCAATGCGTCTTTAAAGCTAAGTGCATCCGCTGCAACCAATGCAGTATATTCACCTAAGCTATGGCCAGCCATCACGGCTGGCTGCGTGCCGCCTAAGGCTTGATACAAGCGCCAAGTGGCAATGCCTGCAGTAAGCATCAACGGCTGTGTATGCTGCGTTAAATTCAGCAACTCGTTGGGAGAATTCACCATGTCCCAAAAATTGACCTTGAGAATGTCTGAAGCTTCAACAAAGGTTTGTTTAATAATCGCTTGGTCAGCAAAGCCAGCCATCATACCGACCGATTGTGAGCCTTGACCGGGAAAGAAAAATGCAAATTGAGTCATACTTGAGCTATTTCCAAAAATATTAAGACTTGATCAGATGAATCTCTGACTAATACCTGACGAGCGCAGAACCCCAGGTAAAACCACCACCAAACGCTTCCATCAAAATCAGTTGTCCACGTTGTATGCGACCATCTCTGACCGCAGTGTCCAGTGCCAAAGGAATAGACGCGGCAGAGGTGTTGCCATGTTGGTCTACCGTCACAACTACTTTGTCCATCGACATATCCAGTTTTTTAGCGGTAGCTTGCAATATGCGAATATTGGCTTGATGCGGTACCAACCAATCGATATCACTTTTTTGCAGTTGATTGGCTTCTAAAGTTTCATCGACGATTTGATCTAAGGTGTTAACAGCCATTTTAAATACGGCATTGCCTTCCATGGACACAAAGTTGCAGCCATTTTCATTACGCGGCACATGCAGCATGGTTTCGTAATTGCCATCAGCATGAATATGGGTAGAAATAATACCGGGTTTATCGCTGGCTTGTAATATCACCGCCCCTGCGCCGTCACCCCACAAAATACAGTTACTTCTATCGGTGTAATCGGTAATACGCGAGAACGTTTCAGCGCCTATCACCAATACGCATTGATTACTACCGGCTTTAATAAAGTTATTGGCCGTGGCCAACGCATAGACAAAACCGCTACATACCGCTTGGATATCAAACGCTGGACAGCCAGCAATCCCTAGCTTACGTTGCACCATGGTGGCAACACTAGGGAAAATCTTATCTGGCGTGGTGGTCGCCACAATAATCAAATCAATTTGGCTGGCGTCTATATTGGCAGCTGTAATCGCCTGTTTAGCGGCTTCGTAGGCAAGGTCACTGGTACGTTGCTCTTCCACAATATGGCGTTGACGTATCCCAGTACGCGTAAATATCCACTCATCTGTGGTATCTACCATCGTTTCCAGGTCTTTGTTGCTAAGGATTTTAGGTGGCAGATAGCTACCTGTGCCTGCTATTTTTGAATAAATCATAAGGTAGGATTATGCCTTAAAAGTGACGCAAAACCTATGGTCAATCTACTGCATGTCGACCACAGATGTGGTTGTGATTTGCGCGTGTTCAATCTCCAACTGTTCAGTGATACGCTTTAGCACGCCACTTCTAGCCTCTTCTATCGCCACATGTAGCGCATGGTAATAGGCCACACTGTCCGCGCCACCATGGCTTTTCACCACAATCCCTCTTAAGCCCAAAAAGCTAGCGCCATTGTAGCGGCGTGGATCCAAACGCTTTTTAAATGCTTTGAGTACCGGCATTGCACCTAAGGCCATTAACTTGGTCAGCCAATTCTTTTTAAATTCTTGGGTAAGAAATTTACCCATCATATGCGCCAAACCTTCGGTAGTTTTTAACGACACATTGCCGACAAAACCATCACACACCACCAAATCGGTGGTGCCTTTAAAGATATCGTCACCTTCAATATTGCCATAAAAATTCAAGTGGCTGCCGCGCAATAGCTCACCGGTTTGCTTGACTACCTCATTGCCTTTGATGTCCTCAGAGCCTATATTTAATAAGCCTACAGATGGGTTGGGTTTATTCTCGACACAACTGACTAACATGGCGCCCATAATGGCAAATTGATACAACTGCGCTGGCGTGCAGTCTGCATTGGCACCCAAATCCAGCATATAGGTATTGCCTTTTTCTGAAGGCAAAGCCGAAGCAATCGCTGGCCTATCAATGCCTGGTAAGGTTTTCAGCACAAAGCGCGCGGTAGCCATCAGCGCACCAGTGTTGCCCGCACTCACGCAAGCATTGGCCTCGCCAGTTTTCACCATATTGATAGCGATACGCATGGAGGAATCTTTTTTGTTTTTAAGCGCACTTTGTGGTGACTCATCCATCAACACCACTTCCGTAGCATGATGCACGCGCAATCTTGGGCTAGTCCTTGCTTTATGGGCTTTTAATTCGGCAAGAATCGCGTCTTGCAAACCCACTAAAATAATGTTGACGTTGTCATCATCTTTAAGCGCGCGCAAAGCGGCTGGGACTGTCACATGTGGCCCGTGATCACCACCCATTGCATCAATCGCAATCGTAATGTCCATATTAGGATGGGATGACCTCAAGGGTGTCGACATGCACGTGTCCAGTCGTAAAAGAAACCCGCATTAGTACGGGTCAAATAAATGTACAAACGCCGCACTATTAAAGCGCGGCGCATGGGGTATTCCAATTGAAAACTGCTCAATTAGAACGATGATGTGCGTAGAATTACTCGCCTTTAGTCGCCAACACTTTGCGACCACGGTAGTAGCCACTTGGGCTTACATGGTGACGCAAATGCACTTCACCCGTGGTTGGCTCAACGGCCAAAGGTGGGTTGGTTAAGAAGTCGTGTGATCTATGCATGCCACGTTTTGAAGGTGACTTTTTATTTTGTTGAACTGCCATAATATTGCTCCAATTAACACTGCCACGTGAATATTTTCATATTAATGGCAGTTTTCTAAAATAGGTGTATTTGAAAAATACGTAAACTAACCCGAGATTTTAATCTATTTTGTGGTGGTTTGTAAATAAATACACAACATATGGTGATTATTAAGCAAATAATTAAGCCTATCGTTATTTAATCTTGCCTTTGAGCACTGCAAATGGGTTGATACGCGCACCGCTCTCCAACACCAAAGGCTTACATGCACTGGCATGTACCGGCGCAAACGGGATGGCAATCAATAACTCATCCTCAATTAAAGCCTGCACATCCATATGTGTTTCCGGCGTTAACCAATCCACTTCGTCATTGTCATCAATTTCGTCAGGTTGCTCATGCGCAATAAGATAGTCAAAGTTTAACGCCAATGCTACGTCCATTTCTTCTAAACAACGCTGACAAATCATAGGCAAATTGGCCTGTATGCTTAAATGCAAACGTGGCAATTGTTGATGCCCCATATGACCAGACAAGGTATAGCGTAAGTAAGACCCTTGCGTCTGACTATCTAAGCGGATGAGGTCATGCAGCCGAGTTAAACTATTGACAGGTAATTCACCTGTGCTGCTGAGCTGCTTTTGCGCAAACTCCTCGTTATTAATTTTTAAATGGTCCATAAGCCTTGCGTTCAATTGAAATAACCTTCACTGCGCCAATTTTAACTGTGTAAACAATTTATCGCCAGCACGACCTTTATCAGGGTGGCGTCGCATGCTACAATAGTCGAGTTTTATGGCCAACATTCAGGGTGTCGTGTGTTCAAAAAAATACTTGTTGCTAATCGCGGTGAAATCGCTGTGCGTATTGTACGTGCCTGTTCTGAGATGGGCATTAAATCTGTCGCCATCTATGCCGAAGCTGATAGGCATGCGCTGCATGTTAAGAAGGCGGATGAATCCTATAATATAGGTACCGACCCAGTAGTTGGCTATTTAAATGCACATAATATTGTCAATGTAGCGGTCGCCGCTGGTTGCGATGCCTTACATCCCGGCTATGGCTTTTTGTCAGAAAATCCAGAATTGGCTGAAATTTGTGCCCGTCGCGGCATTAAGTTTATTGGCCCTAACGCCAAAGTCATCCGCCAAATGGGCGACAAAATTCAAGCACGTAATGCCATGATAGCGGCAGGCATTCCTTGTGTGCCAGGCAGCGATGGCAACTTAGAGTCATTAGACGCAGCTAAAGAATTAGCTAAAAAAATCGGATATCCAGTGATGTTGAAAGCCACCAACGGTGGTGGTGGTCGCGGTATCCGCCGGTGTGATAGCGAAAAAGACCTATTAACTAATTATGACCGCGTGATTTCCGAAGCCAGCAAAGCGTTTGGCAAGCCGGAAGTGTTCCTAGAAAAATGCGTGGTGCACCCGCGCCATATCGAAGTACAGATTTTGGGCGACAGCCAAGGCAACGTCATTCATTTGTTTGAGCGTGACTGTTCTATACAACGCCGCAATCAAAAACTGATTGAAATTGCACCATCACCACAGTTAAGCCAAGCGCAACGTGAATACATCGGTAAATTAGGTGTGAAAGCAGGTAAAGCCGTTGGCTACGAAAATGCCGGTACGGTTGAATTCTTACTCGATTCTGACAATAACTTCTACTTTATGGAGATGAATACACGTCTGCAAGTAGAACATACCGTGACGGAAACCATCACCGGCGTCGATATTGTGCAAGAGCAAATCCGTATTGCTTTTGGTATGGAACTGCAATACAAGCAAAGTGAAATTCACTTCCGCGGTTTTGCCATGGAATACCGTATTAATGCAGAAGACCCTAAAAATGACTTTCTGCCTAGCTTTGGCAAAATTACACGCTACTATGCGCCAGGCGGCCCAGGCGTGCGTATGGATGCGGCGATTTATAGCGGCTATGTCATTCCACCCTATTATGATTCCATGTGTGCCAAACTGACAGTATGGGCCTTAGACTGGGAAAGCGTCATAGAACGCGGTCGCCGTGCATTGGGTGATATGGTGGTGTTTGGCGTTAAAACCACCATCCCTTATTACCAAGAAATCATGAAACATCCTGATTTCAGAGCGGCAAAATTCAATACCAGCTTTGTGGAAACACACCCAGAGTTGATTAATTACGCCACCAAGTTTCCTCCTGAGTTGTTTGCAGCGGCGATTTCTGCCGCCATTGCAGCGCACGAAGGCATCTAATTTTTTAAATTATTCACACGATAACTACTATGAGCAAAATCCATATCACAGAACTCGTTTTACGCGATGGTCATCAATCACTTATTGCCACGCGTATGCGTACTGAAGACATGTTACCCATCTGTTCTCAATTAGATGCGGTTGGCTTTTGGTCGCTAGAGGCATGGGGTGGCGCTACATTTGACGCCTGCGTGCGTTTCTTGAAGGAAGACCCGTGGGAGCGTTTGAAAAAGTTGCGTAACGCGCTACCGAACAGCCAAATCAATATGTTATTGCGTGGCCAAAACTTGTTAGGCTATCG
>DASWSZ010000174.1:0-5486 GCA_036402395.1 Methylophilus sp. | reverse complement strand
GTGCTGGTGAACGAAAAAGGCTATCAACTGGCGGCGGCTGGCGTCATTAATATGTTCCCGCATACCGCACACGTTGAGTCGATTGCCTTATTTACGCTGGCCTAATCTTGGCATTACTGATGTTGTAATCATTAAGGTTAGCCTCATTTGGCTTGGCGTAAGTGAAGTTGGCATAAAAAAGGCGCGAGTGCATAATACACTCGCGCCTTTTGCTTACAGGTTTAAAGCTAATGCTTATTTATCTAAGCTGTAAGCCGTTTTACCACCCACCGCTAACAGCATTAAACCACCGGCAATGGCAATATTTTTCATAAATAAAATCAGCTGCATTTGCTCGGCAAAGTTACTGTGGAATACCACCGCAGTGACAATACAAAAGCCTGCCAATGCCAAGCCCACATAGCGCACTTTAAACCCAGCGGCAATGGCCAAGCCACCTAAAAGCTCAAGCGCAATAGTCGGCCACAACAAGATGCCCGGTAAACCAACGGATTGCATATAGCCCACGGTGCCCGCGGGGTCTGTGATTTTGCCTATGCCAGCCATGATAAAAATCAGGCCTAACATGATGCGACCTGCTAATTGTACGATTCCGTTCATTAAGCGCTCCTTGATGTTGTTGTGATGGAGTTTGCATCATACCTAGTTTGCGTCTGTTTGGCATACATAGTGCGCGCCATTAGTTGGAGCGTGCTTAATTAGTGGTGCATGGTGATGTGGCACACAGTTTGCTGTAATGACTAGCAGATTAGCCTTTAACCCTTGTCGAAAAGAGTGCCGTATGGGTGTTTGCAAAAAAATAGTGGTCGCAAAAATAGCTTTTACAGTGCTATATCTGGGCTTGCCGTTGCCTAGTGCCGCCGCCAATGAAGTGAGTGCGGAGGTCCTCAATACCTTATGGGTGGTGGTGGCAGGCTCCATGGTGTTTTTGATGCAAGCCGGCTTTGCCTTATTAGAATCGGGCATGGCGCGTGCCAAAAATGCGGTCAATGTGATGATGAAAAACTACATGGACTTGTGTGTCGGCAGCTTGCTGTTTTGGCTGGTGGGCTATGGTCTGATGTTTGGTGACAACCCTAGCGGTTGGTTAGGCACCAACTTATTTGGCTTAGCAAAAGCGCCTGATTGGGACTTTAACCTATTGTTTTTTCAGATAATGTTTGCAGCCACTGCCGCTACCATCGTCAGTGGCGCCATGGCTGAGCGCACCAATTATGTGGCGTATTTAATCGGCACTTGCGGTGTCAGCGCCATTATTTATCCGGTGTATGGCAGCTGGGCTTGGAACGACCACGGCTGGTTGAAGCAAATGGGCTTCATCGATTTTGCTGGTTCTACCGTCGTCCATTCGGTAGGCGGATGGTGTGCACTGGCGGCGATTATGTTGCTAGGGCCACGCTTAGGCAAGTTTGGTGCCAACGGCGAGGTGCGGGAAATCCCGGGTCATAACTTAGGCTATGTAGCGTTAGGCGGCTTTTTGCTGTGGTTTGGTTGGTTTGGTTTTAACGGCGGCAGCACCTTGGCGGCTGGCACCCAACTTGGGCATATTTTACTCAATACGCACATGGCCGGTGCGGCCGGGGCAGTGGCGGCGCTACTCACGGGCTATGTGGTGCGCCAACCCGCGCTGATGACGCACAGTGTCAATGGCAGTATTGCTGGTTTGGTGGCGATAACCGCTGGTTGCGCCAGCATGGAGCTGCCTTATGCTGTGCTTACCGGTGCCGTCGGTGGTGCACTCTCGGTGCTGGGCATGCGTATGTTAGATAAACTGCGCTTAGATGATGTGGTAGGTGCGGTGGCGGTACATGGCTTATCTGGCGCTTGGGGTACCTTAGCGGCAGGCTTATTTTTAACTGGCAATATGTATAACCCGCAGCAAATTAGCGTGCAACTGATAGGCATAGGTGCAGCCTTTGTTTGGGTCATGCTGGCGGCCTTTAGTATGTACTGGCTGATTGCAAACACGGTGGGCTTACGCGTCAGCGCCATGCATGAGCAGCGCGGCTTGGATATCACCGAACATGGCGAGATTGGTTACCCAGAGTTTAGCCATGCCTCGGCTTACACTGCTGACCAAGTCAAGTCATTAGAAAAATTATAAGCCAGCGCTTATCAATATTGTCTTGTAAACACTTACTTGAGATGCCTACATGGATTTGAAAACTAGGCGCAGAGCCATCTACACCGGCATGCGGCCGTATTTTGATGAGCCCACGCTGTTGGAAATTATGACACTTTGGCAAGCTAAATACTCCGATAAACCTAAATTTGCCTTTACCGAGTTTTTGTCAGAAACCTGTAAAGCCAGAGACGTGAGATCGCAACGCGCGCAGATATTAAGCTCAATCTTCAAAGCCTTAGATTTGCCTGAAAAAGACTTGCTCCCTGACCCTTTTGATCGCCTAAGCCAGTTTGATAGTGCAGATGAGATGAGTGATACAGCCGTGGCACTCAGCGAGTGCGATCAAACCACGCTGATGTTTATGCGTTTTTTTGATGCGTTGATGACGCGTCTTAGCCCTCCTCAACAAGCGAGTGTTAGGCGCTACCTACTTACCCACATCAAGCCATTAACCTTGGACGAAAGGCGGCTAACCTATTTGCGTGATTGGCTAGACCAGCGTGCGGAGACCTTGCGGGTGCAATTTGCCATCCCCGAGATGCGCATGTTGGTGAACCTCGCTTATATCGCCATGTGCGAATTACTAGGGCCCGTGAAAGCCGATCAATTATTAGCGCTCACCATCAAAGAATTAGAAGCAGAGGCCAGTGCGGTTGAGGTCAAGCTGCATGATTTTTTATAAGCTGCGTGTGATTTAAGCGGGCGATGATGTAAATTCAGCCAAGTTTTAGCTTGTTATCAAGTAAAATCGGCAACATGAAATCGCTGCGCATTTATTTCTCTCTCGTTTGTTTAGTGCTATGCAGCTGCCAGCCTAACGCTTCTGCAAACCTCAAGCCCACAATCAACTTTGCCATCGCACAAGCACCGCTTAATTTAGACCCGCGTTATGCTACAGATGCCGCTTCAGAGCGCGTTAACCGCTTGTTATATCAACGTTTGGTTGAGTTTGATGCCGCCTCACTGCCTATCCCTGGCTTGGCCGATTGGCACATGCTGACACAGCAGCATTACCGCTTTACGCTCAAACCATCCGCTACAAGGTTTCACGATGGAAAACCGCTCACGGTAGCCGATATTAAAGCCACTTATGCCAGCTTGCTTAGCTTAAAAGGTGCGCCGCATAGCGCAGAGTTCAGCCATATTCAAGCCATGCAGATAGTTGACGCGAAGACGCTAGATTTTTACCTTAGCCAGCCAGATACGCATTTTGCCGAAAAACTGATTATTGGTATTTTGCCTAAACACTTGATTGCGCAAGGCCATGATTTTTCGCGCCAGCCTATCGGCAGTGGCACGCTCAAGTTTGTCAGTTGGCAGGGCAAGTTACTATTACAACGTATGCAAGATAGTCAATTAATTGCCTTAACCGAAGTGAAAGACCCAACCGTACGCGTGTTGAAATTGCTGCGCGGTGAGGCAGATGTATTGCAAGGTGATTTACCGCCAGAGTTGGTTAAGTATTTGCAAACCAAGCCAGAAGTGAAGGTGAATACAGGCGCTGGTGCAAACTTTTCTTACTTGGGCTTAAACATACAAGACCCACTATTAGCGCAATTGAAAGTGCGGCAAGCGCTTGCGCACGCCATTGATAGACCTGCCATTATTCAAAGTGTGATGGTGGCTAGCTCGCGACTAGCCAGTGCGCTATTGCCGCCCGAGCATTACGCAGGCAATGGCAGCCTTGTGCCTTATGCATATAACCCTGTATTAGCCAAACAATTACTCACAGAAGCGGGCATACAACTGCCGCTTAAGCTGGTGTATAAAACCAGCACCGATGCTCAGCGCGTGCGCTTTGCCACCATATTGCAAGCACAAATGCAGCCTGCCGGCATAGACTTAGAAATCAGAAGTTTGGATTGGGGCACCTTTTTTGAAGACGTTAAACAAGGGCAATTTCAGCTCTATGGCCTCACTTGGGTGGGCATACGCACGCCCGAAATTTATGCCAAAGCGTTTGGGGCTGATTACTTTCCGCCTAAAGGCTTTAACCGCGGGCGCTATGCCGATGCTGAGTTAGACGCGCTACTGGCGCAAGAACGCTGGCCAGCCGCCACGCAACGTATCCATGCACAATTGCCGGTTATTCCGCTATGGTATGAAGGGCAATTTGTGGCATATCGCAACAGTATTCAAGCTTACCTGCCGCCAGCCGATGGCAATTGGGATGGGCTGGCTAATATCATTAGGCTTAAGTAATTTTTTAACTGCTTGTTTTAAAATTAGTATTATAAATGTATGTTTTTATTGATTGTTTTAGTTAATTAGTTGTTGCAATAAAACGATTAAAAAGTTGCATGGTGAATATCTGTAGGGAATGAATTGCGCTGAAGTTGTAGTGAACAGTAATGGACTGCCACGCGCAATGCGCTCGCAGTGACGATTAAACTGTCATTGCGAGGAGTGAAACGACGCGGCAATCCAGTTTTACAGGTCACCCAATCACATAATAGCTTGCATGCATAATTTTTGTTCTAATTAACTATTTTAATGCTGCCACATTAAGCCACCGCCACGCCAAATAATCGGCCAGCCAACGCCGTTACTAACATCGCAAGTGCTCCCCAAAACGCTACGCGCGCTGCGCCACTATATAAGCTGGCGCCACCGGCTTTTGCCGCTAAGCCGCCCAACAGCGCTAAGAACACTAATGAGCTGGCAGCCACCCATGCTACTAAATAATTGGTAGGTGCAAAAATCACCACCAATAACGGCAAGGCGGCACCCACCGCAAAGGTAGCGGCAGAGGCCAGCGCGGCTTGTACTGGTTTGGCCGAAATGATGTCAGAAATGCCAAGCTCATCGCGCGCATGTGCAGCCAAAGCGTCATGTGCGGTTAACGCTACGGCCACTTGATGCGCCAGTGCTTCGTCCAAACCGCGCGCGATATAAATGCCTTGCAATTCTTTTAACTCATGCTCGGGTGTGTCCATCAGTTCGCCAGCTTCTTTGGCTAAGTCTGCCGATTCTGTATCGGCTTGCGAACTGACTGAAACATACTCGCCAGCCGCCATCGACATGGCACCTGCCACTAGCCCGGCTATGCCAGTCAGTAGTATGGTGGCATGGCTAGCGTGTGCAGCTGCTACGCCTATGATTAAACTGGCCGTAGACACAATGCCATCATTGGCGCCCAGTACCGCGGCGCGCAACCAGCCGATGCGGTGCGATTTATGAAATTCGATATGCCACACAGTGCGCTCCATGCATAATAAAACTCAGCTAATAGATTAGCCGTTCAGTGAAGGTGTTGAAAAGAAAACACTAGATTGCCGCGTCACTTACGTTCTTCGCAATGACTGTACGTCACTGCGAGCGTATAGCACGTGGCAGTCCAGCCAAATACATATTTAAAGCT
>DASWSZ010000173.1:0-13836 GCA_036402395.1 Methylophilus sp. | reverse complement strand
TAAGTGACCACCCATGCTAACCCTTAAAGTTTAATTGATGACTTTATACAAAGCATGGCTTTGCATAAAACGCTAGATATTAAACGCTAGGATTTAGTGAATCGCGGCGATGGCAGCCCTTACCCATTCGGTTTGCACCTCTATAGCATGCCCCAACACCAAACGTTTATTTTCGCCATGCAAATCAATTTTAAATTCGCGATTACGTTGATATTCACTAAACGGAATAATCACGGACGATTTCAGTTGTAAATGCAGCTCATTGGCAGGAATCCACACGCAATCTATGTTTTGGTAGTGATCCAAGTCATCTTCATTTTCTAAATAAAAGCCCTTAGATAGTTCGACTTGTGCGCTGTCTACCTTAATCAGCCGTAGCGCTAACGACTGCAAGCATAGGCTTTGCAAACCGGCACGGTAACTGCCGTTTTTTTGCTTTTTGATACTTTTAATTTCCGCAATCACATACTGCGCCGTGTCGGTAGGATGCGGAAAGCCCACCAACTTGCCTACGCCCACCCAAGCACTGGGTGCTCTGCCTAAATTCACACCAAAACCATATTCACTGATGTCCAACAGCGCCCACTCATCTAGCCCCATCAATACCTTACCGGCCTCATCAAAGCTAATAAAATCGTAGTTATTCACTGGCGCGCTGGCCGGCTGTTTGGTCAAACGTTTATTAAACGCATTGAGCTGTTTGCAAATTTGTGGCAAACCTGTGGTGACTCTTAGCTGTTGATCTAGCTTGGTTCTGACAGCAGCTCTACGCTGTCTTTTATAATGTTTAGGTGACCAATCCTGATTCAACTTTTTCAGTAAGGTATAAAGGATACGCGTATTTGCATACTCTTTAATCGGATGCGTTTTCGGCAACACACCAGTACTGATAGCCACCAGAATGGCCTCTATTCTTTCCGCCAAATAGTCAGTTCGCCAGTAGCGATAATCGGCATGCTTTTCAAAGGCACGGATGTGTTCAGCGCCATCGTCTTTATTCAAATTGACAAAAAATTGATATTTGTTTTCCACATAGTGTGTTTCAAAAGTGCTGCTGGTCACCCAATCAGCCATTAATTTAGACACAATATGAATTTCTACTGGGTTGTAATTGCCTTTTTGTAAGGTACTGAGCATCAAGCCACCCACCATCAGCGAGGCAAAGTCGGTCGCTTGGCTTGATTCGGGGTACAGCATGACACGCTCGTTCATCAATGTTGATTTTTCGGCCATTTTGAATAAATAGTGAATTTTTGACCATGTATCTGCTGGCGCAGCAAAGTCGTCAAAATAGCGCCACATCGCCATATTGTTAGCAGCGTTAAGGGTGCGACAGACCAGTAAACTCAGCGCTTCACTGTCTAGCTTAAACACCTTGCTTTCTACCGCTACCAATTCAACAAAATCCCAATACGCCAAAAATAAATGACGGTAATACGGATTCATTAAGGCATCCATTTCAGCGCCCTTGTCGCGGTTGTACAACTTGATACGCATGCGCTTCTCGGTCATCTCAGTGATGGCTTTTTGGCTCAGCTCATCAATCACGTAAATACATTTCAGCTGCTGCATAGGCGTCAAATTTTGATGCTCACGCAAATCAACAAACCACTGCAAGCAAGCTTTCATCAGGCTTTCAGCATTGAGTGGCTGTAAATGTTGGGCAATCAGCTGATGTTGTTCAAACTTATCTGGCACCAGCATGGCTTTAATTTTATTGGCAATGGGTTTCAACATAATAGGACCTACAATTTAGTTTAATCAGGTGAATTAATGCTATATAAGCAAATCCTGTTCCAACTTCAAAAAAAGCGCTTTTTAGCCTACGGCGGCGATTAAATGGTGGCATTAGCCGCTCAATTTAATGCCATCCCTGTTTAATAGCAGACACACCTGCTAAAATTCCATTATGTTTACAGGAATCATACAAGCGGTCGGCCGCATACAAGCCCTCACCCCATTGGGGGAGGATATACAACTTAGCATTGCTGCCGGCGATTTAGACTTAAGCGATGTGGCGGTTGGCGACAGTATTGCGGTGAATGGCGTCTGCCTAACGGCAACAGCTTTGACAGGTGAAGCATTTCAGGCGCACGTCTCGCAGGCTACCTTGGCAGTCACCATAGGCTTAGACGGCACGCATCCGGTGAATCTGGAAAAAGCCTTGCGTTTATCAGATAGGCTAGGCGGACACTTAGTAAGTGGTCATGTCGATGGCGTTGGCATTGTAGAGCGCTTTGAAGCGGTCGGTGATTGCTGGCTGTTAGCCATTGTAGCGCCGCATGCCATCTCTAAATTTATTGCGCATAAGGGTTCTATTTGCGTCAATGGCGTGAGCCTTACGGTGAACAGCATACTGTGCGATACCTTTACGGTGAACCTGATTCCACACACCATGCAACACACTACTTTGCAATATCTGAGCACAGGCAGCCAAGTCAATCTGGAAATCGATCAGATTGCACGCTATGTAGAACGTATGACCGAATGGTCGCAACAAGATGAGAGTGTCTAATGCCACAAAGTTATATTAGCCCGATACAAGACATTATTGCCGACATTAAACTCGGCAAAATGGTGATTTTGGTAGATGACGAAAACCGCGAAAACGAAGGGGACTTTGTCATTGCTGCGGAATTTGTGACAGCAGAACACATTAACTTTATGGCCAAATATGGTCGCGGCCTGATATGTTTAACGCTGACTGAAGCGCGCTGTCAGCAACTCAATTTGCCACCCATGGTACAAAAAAATGAGGCGCGCTTAGGTACTAATTTCACTGTATCCATTGAGGCGGCAGAGGGTGTGACTACGGGCATTTCGGCGGCAGACCGCGCTACGACTATCCGTGCGGCGATGGCTAAAGAGGCTAATGCGCACAGCGTGGTCAGCCCTGGCCATATTTTTCCGCTCACCGCACTTAATGGCGGGGTGTTAGTGCGCGCTGGCCATACTGAAGCCGGTTGTGATTTAGCCATGCTGGCTGGTTGCGAAGCCGCCAGCGTGATTTGCGAAATTTTAAAAGACGATGGCGAAATGGCACGCCTACCCGACTTAGTCGAAGTCGCCAAACAGCATGGCATCAAAATCGGCACCATTGCCGATTTGATCCACTACCGCTCTGAACATGAAAAACTGATCGAACGCGCAGCAGAACGCCGCATCACCACACCGTTTGGCGAGATGCTACTGATTGCCTATCGCGATAACATTGCCAACGAAACGCACTTAGCCTTGGTAAAAGGTGAGCCCTCCCCCACGCAGGAGGTATTGGTGCGCGTGCATGAGCCACTCTCGCTGATTGATTTACTCGACAGCAGCAGCCATTCCCATAGCTGGAATATTTTAAAAGCCATGCAGAAGATTGCCGAATCTGATTGCGGCGTGATGGTACTGATTCATCACGATGAGAATGGCACGCAGTTGATTGAGCGTATCCAACATGCCGACAAAAAAGTGCGTTATCAACAAGAGTTGCGCACCTATGGCATAGGCTCGCAAATTTTGTTGGATTTAAATGTGCGTAAAATGAAATTGATGGCCACTCCACGCAAAATGCCCAGCATGATGGGCTTTGGCTTGGAAATTACCGGCTACTTAGAGGAAGCAGACAATTAAATGCTGAACATAGGATTAAGCCCATGATTATTTTGCATTATTTTAGAGTGTGTTAACATGCTGCCATTGGAAAATATGAATCTCACCGGTCAGTTTTTGATAGCCATGCCCGCCATGCAAGACCCTTATTTTGCCAAAACCGTCACCTTTATTTGCACCCACAATCAGGATGGCGCCATGGGTGTGGTGATTAACCGTCCCTTGGAATTCAATGTCGATTACCTGTTTCAGCAAATTAACATAGACTGCGATTATCCTAAAATCAAAGATAAGCCGGTTTATTTTGGCGGCCCGGTGCAACATGAGCGTGGTTTTGTGTTGCATGCGCCTGGCACCGAGTACAACTCGACCATTGCGATTAATGAAGCCGTGTCGCTGACCACCTCCAAAGATATTTTAGAATCGACCGCGGCCAACGAAGGCCCAAGTAAAATTATGATCGCCTTGGGTTATGCTGGTTGGACAGCTGGCCAGTTGGAACAAGAAGTGAGTAACAACGCATGGTTATCGGTAAAAACCACCAATGTCAAACAGCTTAACGATTTAATTTTTGATTTACCATACAGCGAAAAACTAGAGATGGCGATGGCTTTACTGGGCGTCGATTTCGCAACCCTGTCTGATGTGGCTGGGCATGCATGACTGAAAAAAGCCTGAATCAGAGCCACCTGCCTATCTTAGAGCGCAGCTACCCGCATATTGTAGGCACGGTGATGGCGTTTGATTTTGGCGAAAAGCGCATAGGCGTAGCCGTGGGTGAAACCATGCTAAAGCTGGCGCATCCGCTTATTACCATTAAAGCCGAAGAAAACGCAGTGAAGTTTGAGCAAATTGGTGCCTTAATCAGAGAGTGGCGCGCGCAATTACTGGTGGTTGGCTTACCCATGCATTTAGATGGCGAGCCTCATCAGCTAACGCAACTGGCCAAAAAATTTGCCCAACGGCTAGAAGGCCGCTTTAATTTGCCAGTAGTGATGGTTGATGAGCGTTTAAGCTCAGCGGAAGCGGCGCAATCCTTAAAAGAATCTGGCATTACTGGCTTGCAGCAAAAAGCCATGCTAGACCAAGTGGCGGCGCAAACCATACTACAGTCATACTTTGACAATAGCTTGCTCAATACTCCTTAATTTCATCGTCCAAATCTACAAACATGACCTTACCCGACCCGGAAATCTTAATTCAGCAGATTACAGCGCAGATTAAAGCGATATTGACGCCACACTCTGCTTTAATTGGCATCCACAGCGGTGGCGTGTGGATATTAGAGCGCGTGCTGGCAGACCTCAACATGGACATTCCATATGGTAAATTGGACGCCGCCATGTACCGTGATGACTACGCGCAACGTGGATTAAAATCGAAAAATCAAGCGTCATGGATACCGTTTGATGTCACTGATAAGCACATCATATTAATCGACGATATTTTTTATACTGGCCGCACCACCCGCGCGGTGATGAACGAACTGTTTGATTTTGGTCGCCCCGCCAGCATTACACTGGCGGTACTGATTAACCGCGGCGGCGCACAATTGCCCATTACACCCCAAATTAGCGGCGCCAACATTCCTCTCAATAGCGATCAAGCTTTTCAACTGTCGTTAGATACTTTAGGCCATTTTCATTTGAGTGTAGAACAGCTTAACGCAGGGGTCAGCCATGTTTAATCCGCAACTCAATGCCGATGGCAAGCTGCAACACTTATTGAGCATAGAAGGCTTACCCAAGAAAATCCTCAATGAAATTTTAGACACGGCTGAATCGTTTGTCGGTGTGGCCGAGCGCGAAGTGAAAAAAGTGCCGTTGTTGCGGGGCAAAACCGTGTGTAATATCTTTTTTGAGAACAGCACCCGCACCCGCACCACCTTTGAGATTGCCGCCAAGCGTTTGTCGGCCGATGTGCTGAATTTGAATGTCAGCACTTCGTCGCAATCTAAAGGTGAGACGATTTTAGACACGGTAAATAATCTCATCGCCATGCATGCCGATATGTTTGTGGTGCGCCACAACCAAAGCGGCGCGGCGCATTTAATTGCACAACATGTGCCACCACATATCAGCGTGATTAATGCTGGCGATGGCCGCCATGCGCACCCAACACAAGGCCTACTGGATGTATTCACCATTCGCAAGTACAAGCCAGACATGCACAATCTCCGCATTGCGATTGTGGGTGATGTGCTGCACTCCAGAGTAGCGCGCAGTGAAATTCATGCACTCACCACACTTGGTGTGCCAGAAGTACGCGTGATTGCGCCTAAAACCTTGCTGCCAGCCGGTATCGAAAAGCTGGGTGTACAAGTGTTTCATGACATGAAAGCGGGTTTACAAGACGTGGATGTGGTGATGATGTTAAGACTACAAAATGAACGCATGAGCGGTGCCATGTTGCCCAGCGCGCAAGAGTATTTTAAAACCTATGGCCTGACGCAAGAAAAATTAGACTTGGCCAAGCCAGATGCCATCGTCATGCATCCCGGCCCGATGAACCGTGGCGTTGAGATAGACTCGGCGGTGGCCGATGGTGAACAATCGGTCATCTTGCCACAAGTAACGTACGGCATTGCGGTACGCATGGCAGTGATGGCGATTTTGGCAGGCGGGAGTCAAGCATGAATATCTTGATTCAACATGGCCGCTTAATAGATTCCGCTAACAACATTGACGCGCAGCACGATGTGTATATTGCGCAGGGTAAAGTAGTGGGTATAGGGCTCTCCCCTGAGGGCTTTAAAGCAGACCGCACCATAGATGCCAGTGGTTTAATTGTAGCGCCGGGCTTGGTAGATTTAGCCGCGCGTTTGCGCGAACCGGGCTTGGAATACAAAGCCACCTTAACCAGCGAATTACATGCCGCAGTAGCCGGTGGCGTCACCAGCTTAGCCTGCATGCCAGACACCGAGCCGGTGCTGGACGAACCCGGTTTGGTGGAAATGCTGAAATATCGCGCCACTATGCTCAACCTGACGCATGTATACCCATTAGGTGCACTGACCATGCAATTGCAGGGCAAAAAACTCACCGAAATGTATGAACTGACGCAAGCAGGTTGTGTGGGTTTTACCCAAGCCGACGCGCCAATAGTGGATACGCAAGTGCTGTGGCGCGCGTTTGAATACGCCACCACGTTTGGCTACACCTTGTTTTTAAGAGCAGAAGATTCGTTCCTATCCAAAGACGGCGTGGCGCATGATGGCGAGGTCGCCAATCGCTTAGGTTTAAAAGGCATCCCCGCAGCGGCAGAAAGTTTGGCCTTGGCGACTATTTTGCGCGTTGCCAGCGAAACCAACGCTAAGTTACATATTGCCCGACTCTCCACCGCCGAAGGGGTAGCCTTAGTGCGGCAAGCCAAGCAACAAGGGGTGCAAGTGACGGCCGATGTCAGCGCGCACCATTTACACTTAACCGAGCACGACATCGGCTTTTTTAACGCGCACGCGCACCTCAAACCACCACTACGAACACAGCGCGACCAGCAAGCCTTATGCAATGGCGTGCTGGATGGCACCATTGACGCCATTTGCTCAGACCATACGCCAGTAGATACCGATGATAAATTACTACCGTTTGCCGAATCTGAAGCAGGTGCCACCGCTTTAGAGTTATTGCTGCCACTCAGCTTAAAGTGGGCGCTTGATCATCAACAGCCACTGACTCAAGCCATGACGCGCATTACGCAAGCACCCGCGGGCATTTTGGGTATTGCGGCTGGTAAACTCAATATAGGTGAAGTGGCCGATATCGTGATTTTTGATGCTGACACTTATCACAAAGTAGAAGCTCATACACTGAAAAGCCTAGGCAAAAATACGCCATTTTTGAATATGGAATTACCGGGAAAAGTGCACTACACCTTGATTCAAGGGCTGGTGGTATATCAAGCTTAGTCATGTTTACAGCGTATCATCAACAAAAAAGCCAGTGGATTGCACTGGCTTTTTTTATTTCTAATCTTAATTTATACAATTAAATCAATCACATAATTCCCAAATGATCTAAACCAGCAGAATTGTCTCTGGCATGCGCATCTTTACTTTGCAGCTTAAATTTCAAGCGCAAATCGTTGACAGAATCGGCATTGCGCAGCGCATCTTCATAGCTAATTTCGCCCGCTTCATGCAAATCAAATAGCGATTGGTCAAAGGTTTGCATGCCCAACTCGCGAGAGCGGCCAACGATGTCTTTAATGCCATGCACATCGCCTTTGAAAATTAAGTCTGAAATCAGCGGTGAGTTAATCAACACTTCGATGGCCGCCACCCGGCCAGCGCCCTCTCTTTTAGGAATTAAGCGTTGCGATACCACAGATTTGAGGTTCAACGACAAGTCCATCAGCAATTGATGACGACGCTCTTCTGGGAAAAAGTTAATAATCCGATCTAGCGCCTGGTTGGTGCTGTTGGCATGTAAAGTGGCCATGCACAAGTGGCCGGTTTCGGCAAAGGCAATGGCGTAATCCATGGTTTCGCGGTCACGAATTTCCCCAATCAAAATCACATCTGGTGCTTGCCTTAAGGTATTTTTCAGTGCGGCATGCCAATTGTCCGTATCTACGCCCACTTCACGCTGCGTAATAATGCAGTTTTTATGCTCGTGTACAAACTCAATCGGGTCTTCAATGGTAATAATATGACCAAAGCTATGCTCATTGCGATGCCCGACCATAGCGGCCAGCGAAGTAGATTTACCTGAGCCTGTACCGCCTACAAAAATCACCAAGCCGCGTTTGGTCATGGCAATTTCTTTCAGCACTTCGGGCAAGCCCAAGTCGTCTAGCTTAGGGATTTTAGTAGTGATGGTTCTAAACACCAAACCCACCGTACCGCGCTGAATAAAGGCATTGACGCGAAAACGCGCGATGCCAGGCAAACCGATGGCAAAGTTACACTCATTGGTGGCTTCAAATTCTGAGGTTTGTTTGTCGTTCATGATAGATCGTGACACTTCTCGCGTTTGCTGCGGCGATAGCACTTGCGTGCTGACTGGCGTCATTTTGCCATCCACTTTCATGGCCGGTGGAAAGCCGCTGGTGATAAACATATCGGAGGCTTTTTTGGTGAGCATCAACCTTAACAAATCAAATACAAACTTTTCTGCCTGACCTTGTTCCATGCCGTCTTCCTATATCGTTTTATTAAAGGATTAGCTTTGCATCAAAGGGACGCCAGTTATCCCACAATTGAATCTTTATTCGAGGCTTTGCTACGCGCTTCGGCAGCGGTAATGACATTTTTACGCACTAAATCTTGCAAGTTTTGATCCAGCGTCTGCATACCAATATTCTGGCCAGTTTGAATGGCGGAATACATTTGTGCCACTTTATTTTCGCGGATCAAGTTACGAATTGCCGGTGTGCCTATCATAATTTCATGCGCGGCGACGCGACCTTGCTCGTCTTTGGTTTTGCATAGTGTTTGTGAGATGACAGCGCGTAACGATTCTGACAACATCGAACGCACCATTTCTTTTTCTGCTGCCGGAAAGACGTCAACAATCCGGTCTACCGTTTTAGCGGCTGAGCTGGTATGCAAAGTACCAAATACCAGGTGACCTGTTTCCGCAGCACTCAATGCCAGACGAATCGTTTCCAAGTCACGCATTTCACCGACCAGAATCACATCCGGGTCTTCGCGCAATGCAGAACGTAAGGCGTTTTGGAATGACAGCGTATGCGGCCCCACTTCACGCTGGTTAATCAAACATTTTTTAGACGTATGCACAAATTCAATCGGGTCTTCCACCGTCAGGATATGCCCCATTTCGTTTTCATTGATGTAATCCACCATCGCGGCTAGGGTTGTAGATTTACCAGAGCCAGTAGGCCCTGTTACCAGCACAATGCCTCGCGGCGTATTGGCAATATCTTTAAAAATAGCTGGGCAATTAAGCTGCTCTAGTGTCAAGATTTTAGAGGGGATGGTACGAAACACTGCGCCAGAACCACGGTTATGATTAAAGGCGTTAACGCGGAAGCGCGCTAAATTGGGAATCTCAAACGAAAAATCGCACTCCAGCGTTTCTTCGTACACTTTGCGCTGACCGTCGTTCATGATGTCATACACCATGTCATGTACTTGCGTGTGGTCCATGGCCGGCACATTGATTTTACGCACGTCACCATGCACCCGAATCATCGGTGGCAAGCCTGCTGATAAGTGTAAATCGGACGCCTTATTTTTAACGGAAAACGCGAGTAAATCAGAAATATCCACTATCAGCTCCAGCAATATTTTATAATCAAATTTTAATCTTAAGACTTTACACAAAGTTTAATCATTAAGATGTTTGAATTATGAACACTTTTACGCCCATATTGCAAGCAATTCATACAAGAATACACGCGGCAAAAGCCAGCGCTGGCGGTAATGACACAGTGCAATTATGCGCGGTAAGCAAAGCCCAAGACGCCGCCAAAATACGCTTGGCTTATGAGGCAGGTCAGCGCGTGTTTGGCGAAAATTATGTACAAGAAGCCATTGCTAAACAAGCACTTCTTAGCGACTGCGAAATTGAATGGCATTTTATAGGCCCGATACAAAGCAATAAAACGCAATTGATTGCCCAACATTTTGATTGGGTACAATCGGTAGACCGCTTAAAGATTGCCGAACGTTTGTCTAGCGCAAGGCCAACGCATTTGCCGCCGTTGAATATTTGCTTGCAAGTCAACAGCAGCGAAGAAGCCACCAAAAGCGGGACCAGCTTAACTGAGCTCATCACACTCGCTGAACAAGTATCTACCTTACCAAACCTTACACTACGCGGCATTATGGCGATTCCCGCACCGACTGACAGCCTGCAGCAACAACGTGCGCAATTTAAATTGGTGCACGAAGCCTACCAAACGCTGCAAAAGCGAGGTTTTGCGCTCGATACGCTCTCCATAGGCATGTCGGATGATTTTGAGGCGGCGATTGCCGAAGGCGCTACCATCGTGCGTATAGGCTCGGCTATTTTTGGTGCAAGATTACCAGCAAAGACAATAAAGCCAAACCAAGTCACGCAACCACAGCATAAGTAATTACAGAATTAATGATAAATAGTATAGAAAGTACAAGCATGCAAAGTGCAACCCCTTACAACATAGGCTTTATAGGCGGCGGCAATATGGCCACTGCACTGATTATTGGGCTTAAAAATCAACAAGTGAACCCAAAGCTCATCCACGTGGTGGAATTAGACGAAGCCAAACGGCACAGTTTAACCAGCAGGTTGGCTGTAGTGACTACGCCACATTTGGCCGAAGTGGTGAACTGCGATGTACTAGTGCTAGCCATCAAACCTCAGCAACTCAAAGCCTTGGCATTACAACTTGCACCACACCTTACCTCACAATTGGTCATCTCGATTGCGGCAGGCATACGCACCACTGACTTAAGCCGCTGGTTAGGCGGTTACAGCAATATCGTGCGTGCCATGCCCAATACACCCGCGCAAATTCAAGCTGGCGTCACTGGCTTGTTCGCAATGCCCACGGTGACAGACAGCGCAAAAGCACAGGCGACGCAACTATTCGCCAGTGCTGGCAGCACGCTTTGGCTAACAGAAGAGCAGCAATTAGACGCCATTACGGCGATTTCTGGCAGCGGCCCAGCTTATGTGTTTTATTTGATTGAAGCCTTGCAAGCCGCAGCGGTCGCACTAGGTTTGAGTGAGGAGCAAGGCAAACAATTAAGCATCGCCACGTTTAAAGGTGCCAGCTTATTAGCGGAAGCCAGCACCACGCCGGTCAATGTCTTACGTGAGCAAGTGACCTCTAAAGGTGGCACCACCGAACAAGGCTTGCTAAGTCTGGAACAGTCACAAGTCAAACAAGCCATGGTGCTTGCTGCCCAGCAAGCAGCAAAACGCGCTAAAATCATGGGTGATGAGCTAGGGAGTCAATAATAATGTTGCAAAGCGCGTTTGTATTTTTAATCACCACCATCTTTAGCTTACTTACCATCGTGCTGTTACTGCGCTTTTTTATGCAATGGTTTAGAGCACCCTTTCAAAACCCATTGGCACAAATGACCATCGCCCTCACCGATTTTATGGTGAAACCAGCCAGAAAATGGATCCCCAGCTGGAAAAAAGTCGATTTATCCACGCTATTTCTTGCCTTCAAAATGCAGTTGTTATTACAACTAATTTTATTGTTCATGCGTGGTTTCCCGTTTGCACTGGCTGGCGGCGCAGCATGGTTAAACATCGTATTACTGGCATTACTAGGGATTGTCAGTACCAGTTTGGATATCTTCTTTTACGCGCTGTTATTGCAAGCCATCTTAAGCTGGGTTAACCCAGTCACGCCCATCGCTGGCGTGTTAGATGCGTTGACGCGCCCAATACTAACGCCCATACGCAGAGTGATTCCGGCCGTGAATGGCTTAGATTTTTCGGTATTGGTGGCGATGATCTTGTTGCAAATGGTCAACATCGCCTTTGTCAGTTATCTTGAAACTAGTTTACACGCTGCTTTTTAGTGTAAAAAATATCTAGTGTAATTAAAATAGTCGTAATGTAATCGTCATAGTAATCGTGCTATTTAGATTAGGTTAAACATAACACATGGCTCAAGAAACCTTACAGCATAAAATTTCTGAATATCACCAGTGGCGCTCGGCACTGGCCGACACCATCATTAGCTATCGCGACTGGTTGGTACGCAGTGAGAGCAGTAACTCCTTGCAGGAATTACGCCTGACCGATTTTGCCGACATGCTGAAAAAAGACCGCTTGATTTTAGCGCTGGTGGCCGAGTTTTCCCGCGGCAAAACCGAAACCGTCAACGCGCTATTTTTTGCCGACCATGACCAACGTTTATTACCCAGTGAAGCTGGCCGCACCACCATGTGCCCTACTGAGTTGCTATGGGAGGATGACGAAGAGCCCTGCATTAAATTGTTGCCGATTGAAACGCGTTTAACTGACGATTCTCTGACTTATCTCAAAACCTTGCCCAAGTTGTGGAAAAAATTTAGGCTAGAGACTGACTTTCCTGAGCAGATGCGTAAAACCCTGCGGCAATTAGTAGAGAAAAAAGAAGTCAGCATTGAAGAAGCCATTAAGCTGGGGTTGTGGAAACCGAAAGACCCCAACAATGTATTGCAAAACCGTCAGACCATAGAAGTGCCAGTGTGGCGCCATGCCATCATCAACTATCCGCATCCCTTGCTCAAAAACGGCTTAGTGGTCATCGATACACCCGGCCTCAATGCGTTGGGCACCGAGCCTGAGCTCACACATAAGATTATTCCCGGTGCGCATGCGGTACTATTTTTAACTGCGACCGATACCGGCGT
This sequence comes from Methylophilus sp., assembly GCA_036402395.1. GTDB lineage: Bacteria > Pseudomonadota > Gammaproteobacteria > Burkholderiales > Methylophilaceae > Methylophilus. The sequence continues at coordinate 935 of DASWSZ010000173.1, read as the reverse complement.
CACCCATTCTGATATGCAAATTTGGAACGAGTATATTCGTGACCAAGCCAAATATAAGCTGGTGGTGCTGAATAAAATTGATACGCTCTGGGATGATTTAAAAGCAGACTTTGAAATTAAGCAGGAAGTGGAGCGGCAGATTGAAAATACTGCGCGCGAGCTGATGATTCCTAAAAGTCAAATTTTTGCAGTCTCGGCACAAAAAGGCTTGATTGCAAAAATCAAAAAAGACGAGGCTTTACTTAAACGCAGCAATATTGAAATGCTAGAACATGAGTTATCAACGCAACTCACTGGTTCTAAACAAGAAATTATCGGCAACACCATCGCCAGAGAATGTAGTGAAATGGTGAAGGAATCGCGCAAGATTATGCAAGTCAAGCTTAACCATGCGCGGGTACGCTTTAACGAGCTGAAAAGCTTATTGGGTGAGCACCAAGAGGTGTTTAACGATTTAGTGGCCAAAGCGGAGCTGGATAAACAACGTTATGAAGCCTCGTTACCGGCCTTTGAAGAAGCCGAAGAAAAAATTAACCGCATTGGTAAAAAGCTACTACGCCATTTGAGCTTAACCTATCTGGATCATTCGATAGCAGAAAGTCGCCAAGAAATGCATGACAGCTGGACTACTGTGCGCCTGAATCAGAGCATTAAAAAGTGGATGAAACAAGCCAACGATTTGGCCATTCACGTCACCACTGAAAGTAATAATATCCGCCGCATGGCGCAGCATATTTACGATATCTTCCGCACCCAGCATGGCTTTGATATTTCTGCGCCACCAGAATTAAACATGGCACCGTTGCTCGAAAAAATGGAAAGTTTGGACAAAATCACCCATGACTTTTGTGCTGACCCCATCAATGTACTGACGGAAAAACGCTTTCTGATCCGCAGGTTTTTCTTGAGTTTGGGCACCGAAACACAAAATGCCT
>DASWSZ010000172.1:0-5402 GCA_036402395.1 Methylophilus sp. | reverse complement strand
TATGGGTTTGACGCAGCATTACCCTATACGCAACGAGTAGAACGATTAATGGCTGCTAAGGTGGCTGTGTGGGATGTATTGCGCAGTTGCGTACGCACTGGCAGTTTAGATAGTGCGATTGAACCTGGGTCTAGGGTAGTGAACGATTTTGGGTTATTTTTCTTACAACACCCACACATTAAGCTAGTTGCGTTGAATGGTGCCGAGGCTGAAAAAAGCTTTAAGACCTTGGTGTTGCCAACACTTAAGTGCAATGCCAGCTTCAATTTGAACGAAATACGCTTGGTCAGGCTGCCATCCACCAGCCCGGCACATACCCTATCTTTAAAGTACAAAACCAGCGCTTGGCGTGAAGCGCTTACCTGTACTTAACGCTTTTGACAGGCCGAACAAAAGAAGGTAGAACGCTGCCCCAGCCGGATATTAAATATAGGCTTGGTGCACACGCGGCACGGTTCGTCGGTTCTGCCATAGACAAAGTAAGTTTGCTGAAAATAACCCGGGTTGCCATCTGCACCAAAAAAATCACGCAAACTGCTGCCACCGGCTTTAAGTGCATCACTGAGGGTGGATTTAATCTCGGCCACTAGGCGCTCGCACTGTTTGCGGGTGAGTTGTTTGGCGGGCGTTTGTGGATGAATGCGTGCTCTAAACAGGGACTCGCTGGCGTAAATATTGCCTACACCCACCACTAAGTGTGCATCCATAATGGTGACTTTAATGGCCGAGGTGCGTGTGCGCATATGCTTAAACAAATAATCGCCAGTAAAGCCATCATCCAATGGTTCTGGGCCTAAACTGGCCAGTAAGGCATGTTGATTAACGTCACCCTCCATCCACAGCACCGCACCAAAACGTCTGGGGTCGCGCAAGCGGACAACGCGACCATCGGTAAATAAAATATCAAAGTGGTCGTGCTTTTCTGGCGGGAAATCGCGCTCTAACAAACACAGCCGACCCGACATGCCCAAATGCAGCAGCAAGGTGCCCTTTGTTTCTTCGTCAGTGTTTAGTGAGGCTGTAGTGTGGAGGCTAGAGAACGTCGCCAGAATATACTTTGCGCGGCGCTCAAGCTGGGTCAGCGTTAAGCCGTTTAACGTTTCTGTAATATGCGCAGGAATAGGCCAGCGCATGGCAGCGTTACGCACCGTGACTTTAGCCACCGTTTGCCCCAGCACTGGCAGCAGGCCAAGCCTAGTAGTCTCGACCTCTGGCAGTTCTGGCATGGCCTAAGGTTGCAGATTAATTGGTGGGTTAACCATGGTAAAGCCCACATCGTTAGGGAAGTGATAAATAATGCCCTCGTCTGGTCTCGCCAGTAAATACTCTGGCGATTCCTGCATTTTATCAAAGTGCACTTTTTTGCCGTTCTTTAGTTTCACTTCAAACGACGGATAGGTGGTTTGGCGATTAGGCGTATAAAACTCGACAGAAGTGGCTTGGCCTTGTGCCCAGCTAAACTCCAGCCATTCATTCATTTCGTTTTGCGTAGGCTTAGATTTTGGCGCGCTGATATTCCATTTGCCTTGCGCATCCACGTCCACATTTAAACGAATCGCTTCCCACTGCTCTAATCGGCTCAAATCAAAGCCATTCACTTGCTTGCGCTCAGCTGCTGTCAGCGGGTGCTTATCAACCAACTCAATGGATTGAGTCGAAGCCGCCTCACTGTAGTTACCAGGCAATAAATACACGGCATTATCAAAGCCCACGTACTGCTCTTCTGTGACTGGATTATAAGTACCAAACGTAAACGTATGGGTAGCCGCAGCATCGGTCAATTTAAGTTTAAGCAGTGGATTGTCCAACCCATATTTAGCTAAATCAGTCGCGGGCAATTTTAGGTTGGTCTTGGCGGCGATGATGGACAAGATACGTTGCACCGACATTTGATCGGCGCGCGCTTTGTACGGCGTCGTCATCTGCCACAAGCCATCCACTTTCTCAAACGCTACAGGCGCTTGCGCAGGAAACTCCACTTTGATGGCGGTAAAGCCTGCCATTTTAAGTGAAGAGATTTCATACTCCGCCGCTTCATTGGCATTTTGCTGTGGGCGCAAATGCAAAAACGTTGCAATACCAACCACTAGGGCTAATAACACTAGATTTAACAACCATCTTTTTTTCATAAACGACTGCCCTTAACTACCAACTTAAACCGCATCATGACTTAAACCTTAAGCTTAGGCTTTTCTGCGTTTCCACCACAATACAAAGCCAGCAATAAAAAAGCCTAGTGGAATAATGTATTGAAAACCATGGAACACCAACCACGCCACCAATCGCCCTTGGTCATCGGCAGGGATGGTTACGTTGATGTCTTTCAGCGGCATCGGCTGAATGGTGATGAGCTTGTCATCACCGGCCAGCCAGTTAACGATATTCAAACCGAAATCCAAATTGCCGCCGTTGGTAATAAAGGTGTTAGACAAAAAGTTGGCATTACCCATCACCACCACGCGCTGGCCTTTTTTGCCATACACACGCTCTAACGCTACGCCTATATTAATTGGGCCGGCTTTGTCTTTGGCTTGGTCAAAACTCACCTTTAAGTTTTTGGCATCGGCTGGAATTTTGTCAGACTCTAACCAGCCATTTGGCGCCACTTCTACCAAACGGCCCACTTTCCAACCTAAATCATCAGACGCCTTAGCATCAATTTCATGCGCTTGCGGGAACAAAGTGCGCAATTGAAAATTACGCGTAATCGGGTGATCGCCATAAAAACTAGCAAACGCCACTTTAGGGTCAGCGTTATACTGTTCGGCCGTTTTATCCACCACGATGCCCGGTGAAATAGACAAGCCTAAATAATCGGCCACTTCTTTTAAACCACGCACATTATCGTCATCCAATAACCACAGCACATTGCCGCCGGCTTCTATGTATTCTTTAATTTTAGTGGCTTCAACTGCGCTGACGTCCACTTGTGGGCTGGCAATCACCAACATCGCGCCATTAGCGGGTACGGCTTGGGCAATGGTTAAATCTGGGTTGGCAAATTTAAAGCCTTTGCTTTCCAACTGTTTACCAAACTCGCCTAAGTCGTGATTTTTAATGCCTTGTAAGTGGCGCTCGCCGTGGCCGTCCAAAAACATAATCGGTTGATTATTGGTGCGCGATAAACGCACTAACAAATTGGTCATTTCTTGCTCAGCCACTGGCGGCGAAATATGCTCAGTACGCTTGTTAAACTCCACCACAATTTCGCCGTCTTCTTTAATATTCGCTTCTTGCGCTAATTTTGGCTCTTCTGACGGGTTAATAAACGTTAAGAAAATATCTTTCTTTTCGCGTTGATAACGCGCCACAAAATCGGTGACGCCTTTACGGAAATTGTCACCATTATTGGCATCATCACTGGTGGCATATACGGTTATATTGATCGGACCTTGCATCTGCTTCAATACATTCACGCTGCCTTGCGTCAGGATATTACGGTTGGCTTGGGTAATGTCTTTGGCGTAGCGATATTGGCTGGCTAAGTAGCCAAACATCACGATTAAAATCAAGAAGATCAGCACAAACAACCAGTTTTGCGCCAACATTTGTAGTCTTAAATTGCGATTAATTTTCATAGAAAATCCAATTAGCCTCTTAAACGGTCTGCATCTAAGCGACGAATGGTTAATGTTAAAAATGTGATGATGAATAACACAAAATAGGCAATGTCAGCGGTGTCAATCAAACCACCGGCAAACGATTGAAAGTGTTTCATCAGTGAAAAGTTCGCCATCATACTGGTGGGGTCACCGGCAAAAAAGCGGTCTAAAATCATCAATACAAACAAGGCGATAAAACTCAAAATACCAGCCACTATTGGTTGTGACGTGAGGCTAGAAAAATACAAACCCAACGCAGAAAAACTAGCCACCAGTAAAAATAAGCCTAATGAGTTGGCGATGACGTAACCAAAATCGATATCTGACCAAATATTGAGCGTAGACAGCATCAAAGCGATATACAGAATCAAAATGCCCAAGAAAATCACCAAGCCTAAGAATTTACCCACCACAATTTCGGTGAGTGATAGCGGCGCGCTAAACAAAAACGGCATGGTTTGGCTGCGGCGCTCTTCTGAAATCAAGCGCATAGACAGCAAAGGTACGGCAAACAGCATAATAAAAGACGCCACACCATACACGGTTTGCCCGACAAACTGGGTCACGCCGTAGCGCTCGGCCGGACGAATCGCACCCGACATCACTTCAAAATAATTGTTGACGCCGTTAAGGTAATAGGTGCCAAACGCAAACATCAATAGCGCCAAAATAATCCAGCCCATGGGCGAGGCAAACATACTTTTGAGTTCTTTTCTTGCAATACTTAATATCATGTTGTTTCCTTTAGGCCGCTTGCTCTGTCACTGGCGCAGCTTCTTGATAAGTCAGCTGTACAAAGACGTCTTCCAAGCTGGTTTGGTCTGGCGCAAGCTGGTACAAGCCCCAGCCGTTTTGCACAGACGCTTGCACGATGGCCTCATTAGGCGATTGGCCTTCGGCAAAACGTATGCGCAACATGCCATCTACTTTTTCCACTTCGGTAATACCGGGGATTTGGAACAAAGCTTGTTCGCTTGGCGTGTTTTTGAAGCCAACGAGCAATTTATTACCTATGCGGTGACGTTTGAGCACATCAATGCCGCCGTTGAACACCAACTTGCCTTTGTCGATAATTTGTACGTGGTCACAGACCATTTCTACTTCTGGCAAAATATGGGTAGACACAATCACGCTGTGTTCTTGGCCAATTTCTTTAATCAGGGCGCGAATATCGCGGATTTGAATTGGGTCTAGGCCTACGGTTGGCTCATCCAAAATCACCACCATGGGATTATGAATAATGGCTTGGGCAATGCCGACGCGCTGTTGATAACCGTTGGATAAATTTTCAATCAAGCGTTTGCTCATATGCGTTAAACCGCAGCGCTCTTTGGCATGTTCCACCGCTTTTTTAATATGCTTGCTGCTCACTTTATGTAAACGCGCAGCAATCGTGAGGTATTCGTCTACGGTAAACTCTTTATATAACGGACGCATTTCTGGCAGATAGCCAATCAGCGCTTTCGCTTCTTTGGGATTTTCCATCATGTCGATACCACAGATTTTGACACTGCCGGCACTGGGAGCCAGATTGCCTGTCAGCATTTTCATGGTGGTAGATTTACCCGCACCATTGGGCCCTAAAAAGCCTAACACTTGACCTTTGGCTAAACTAAAACTGACATCGCTGACTGCTGCCCTACCCCCATACAACCGCGTTAATTCAATTGCTTCTACCGTTAGATTATCCATAAATAGCATGCATCTTTAGTTAGTTATCCGTTTAAAACCACCCGTTTTGGAAGTAAAACTTGTAGAAAAGTTTCAGCCAAAAAGATATAGTCCTAATTGAGTTATACG
>DASWSZ010000171.1:0-9838 GCA_036402395.1 Methylophilus sp. | reverse complement strand
TTGTCCATGCCCGGCTCGCCGTGGTCAAGATAACGCCACTCATCAAACGCGTTGGGACCAAAGCCAGAACGCTTAATGGACTTTAAAAACTGCTTAGGAATAATCGCGTCGGTATCGACGTTAGCACGGTCCAACGGCGCTACTAATCCTTGTAATAATGTAAATGCTTTCATCGCTTATGTTCTATGCCTTAACAATTGAGGCTTTATTTAGCCGAGTCCTGCACTACTTCGCCGGCACGTTTGATGTCTTTACCAACACCTTCTACGGTATTGCATGCAACAAGCACCAAAGGCAATAGGCTGATTAATATCCATTTTTTCATTATTGTTTCCCTTCAATTAAATGTTTCTAACATCCACAAAATGCCCTGCTACGGCAGCAGCAGCCGCCATTTCTGGGCTCACCAAATGCGTACGTCCGCCCTGACCCTGCCTACCTTCAAAATTACGGTTAGAGGTAGACGCACAACGCTCGCCCGGTTCTAATCTATCGGCGTTCATCGCCAAGCACATCGAGCAACCTGGCTCACGCCATTCAAAACCAGCCGCGATGAATATTTTGTCTAAGCCTTCTTGCTCGGCTTGCGCTTTCACCAAACCAGATCCCGGCACCACTAAGGCTAGTTTGACGTTTGACGCTACTTTTTTGCCTTTGGCTACCGCCGCCGCTGCGCGTAAATCTTCAATGCGTGAGTTAGTACAAGAGCCTATAAACACTTTATCAATGCGAATGTCGGTAATTGGCGTTTCAGCAGTGAGGCCCATGTAAGCATAAGCGCGCTCCCAATCGCTGCGCTGCACTTCATTTTTAGCTTGCGACAAGCTAGGTACTTTGCCATCCACGCCCACCACCATTTCTGGCGAAGTACCCCAAGTGACTTGTGGCTGAATGTCAGCGGCGCTTAACTTCACAATGGTATCAAAAATTGCACCTTCATCACTGTGCAAGGTTTTCCAATACGCAACTGCGGCATCCCATTGCTCGGCTTTAGGCGCAAATGGACGGCCTTTAACATAATTAATCGTGGTGTCATCCACCGCCACCATGCCGGCGCGCGCGCCCGCTTCAATCGCCATATTACATAAAGTCATGCGGCCTTCCATGGTTAAACCGCGGATGGCCGACCCCGCAAATTCAATGGCATACCCATTGCCACCGGCGGTGCCGATTTTACCAATAATCGCCAATGCAACGTCTTTAGCAGTCACGCCGTGTCCTAATGTACCTTCCACCAACACTTGCATGGCTTTAGATTTTTTCTGCACCAAACATTGCGTCGCCATGACGTGTTCAACTTCTGATGTACCGATACCATGTGCCAATGCACCAAACGCACCATGCGTGCTGGTGTGAGAGTCGCCACACACCACCGTCATGCCGGGCAAGGTTGCACCTTGTTCTGGGCCGATGACATGCACAATGCCTTGACGCGCATCGTTCATTTTAAATTCGGTTACACCAAAATCCGTACAGTTTTGGTCTAGCGTTTGTACCTGTATGCGCGAAATTGGGTCAACAATGCCGGCCACGCCAGAGCTTCTATCAGTGGTCGGCACGTTATGGTCTGGCACCGCCAAAATAGAGTTAATGCGCCACAGCTTGCGATTAGCCAAGCGCAGACCTTCAAAGGCTTGTGGGCTGGTCACTTCATGCACCAAATGACGGTCGATATAAATCAGCGCAGTGCCGTTTTCTTCATGCACCACGTGGCTATCGAACAATTTATCGTATAAGGTTTTTGCCATATTAATCTCTTCTGCGAGCGATTCGCGTTGTCGCATGCTCGCTCAATCTTTGCTTATGTATATCCTATGTCTGCGTCTTTCGCTGCGCGACTTCTAGCGACTCATCTCGTATAAAAAAGTCACTCAACACCTCACACGCTTCACAGCAATCATCTAATAGCGAATTGTAAAAGCAAGTCGTCTAGCATGTCGTAACGCAACCATCACGTTTTGCAGATAGTTTAGTCTCTAAAATTACCAAATTGCAGCGGAAAATCTGTCACATTCTTTTTACAAAAGCCAATCGCCTCTTGCAGCAAATCACGTTTTGCGCCATTCACACGCACTTCATCCCCTTGAATACTGGCTTGCACTTTTAAGCCAGAATCTTTAATCAACTTAGCAATGCGCTTGGCTAATTCGGCATCAATACCGGCGCGAATTTTAAGTTCTTGCTTCACTTTGTTACCGCCCACTTTTTGCACATCTTTGTGCTCCAAGCGCTTAGTGCTGTCAGGCTCTTTTTTCTCCATGGCCGGTAGCAAAATATCTTTGACTTGATCCAGCTGAAAATCGTTATCGCCAAAAATCGTAATGATGCTGTCTTTTTCGTTCAGCTCCACTTTGGCGGATGAGCCTTTAAAATCGTAACGGTTAGTAATCTGCTTACCAGCGGTATCAATCGCGTTTTTTAAGGCGACCATATCCACTTCAGAACTAATATCAAAACTTGGCATATTATTTTCTCAACCTTTCAAGCGAAAGTAGTACTAGGCGCAATCGCGAAGACAGTACGAATAGTACGGCAAGCGATTGCAACGACGTAATACTGAGCCATCACTACTCAAAGTGGCAAACGTAGTCTAAGGTCTCTACCGTTTCAATATCGAAACTAGAGTTGCCCGGCACTGTAAATTTCTCACCCGCGCTATAGGTTTTCCAATCTGTTTGCCCATTTAAGCGCACTTTACATACGCCATTATTGATTTCCATTAACTCTGGCGCTGCGGTATTAAAGGTCAACGTGCTAGGAAAAATCACGCCTATGGTGCTGCGCGTACCGTTTGGAAACATCACGGTGTGGCTCACACACTTGCCATCAAAATAAATATTAGCTTTTTTCTTTACACTGACATTATCAAACTGTGCCATGGCTACTTCCCCTAAATATATGAATTATGTTCTGTTACGTAAATTGGCTGCAATGCGCATTCTTAAAGCATTCAGCTTAATAAAGCCGCCGGCGTCTTTTTGGTCGTAAGCGCCTTTGTCATCTTCAAAGGTAGCAATGGTGGAATCAAACAATGAGTTGGTTTTGCTATCACGACCGACCACAATGACGTTACCTTTGTATAGCTTGACGCGCACCCAGCCATTGACTGAGGTTTGCGTGTGATCGATCAGCGTTTGCAGGGCAATACGCTCAGGGCTCCACCAGTAACCGTTGTAAATCATGCTGGCGTAACGCGGCATCAAATCGTCTTTTAAATGCGCGACTTCACGATCTAGTGTGATTGACTCAATCGCACGATGCGCTTTCAGCATGATGGTGCCGCCCGGTGTTTCATAGCAGCCACGTGATTTCATGCCGACATAACGGTTTTCGACTAAATCTAAACGGCCTATGCCATGTTTGCCACCGATGATATTCAGGTGTGACAAAATTTCATGCGCTTTCATGGCTTCACCATTTAAGCTCACTGGGTCGCCATTGACATATTCAATATCTAAATACTCAGCGGCGTCAGGCGCTTTTTCGGGCGACACGGTCCAACGCCACATCGATTCTTCCGCTTCAGCCGCTGGGTCTTCTAAGTGACGGCCTTCATACGAAATGTGCAACAAGTTAGCGTCCATAGAGTATGGGCTACCGCCTTGCTTGTGTTTCATGTCCACCGGTATGCCATGCTTTTCAGCATATGCCATTAACTTTTCACGGCTGAGCAAATCCCACTCACGCCAAGGCGCAATAATCTGAATATTTGGATTTAAGGCATATGCACCTAACTCAAAACGCACTTGGTCATTGCCTTTACCTGTCGCACCATGCGAAATCGCATCAGCTTTGGTTTCCGCAGCAATTTCAATCAAACGCTTGGCAATCAGCGGACGCGCAATCGAAGTGCCTAATAAATACTCGCCTTCATACACCGTATTGGCACGAAACATAGGAAACACAAAATCGCGCACAAACTCTTCACGTACGTCATCAATATAAATCTCTTTAACGCCCGCCGCTTGTGCTTTAGCACGCGCAGGCTCTAGCTCTTCGCCTTGCCCCAAGTCCGCGGTAAACGTCACCACTTCGCATTGGTATTCGTCTTGTAACCATTTTAAAATCACCGAGGTATCTAAACCGCCGGAATAGGCCAATACTGCCTTATTAATTTTATTCATTAATTCACTTTTCCTAACAATAAATATTCTATGACTACCTTTTGCACTTGCGTGTCGTTTTGGTTTCGGCCGCTACGCTTAACCTCACTTCGTGAGTTAGCCTGCACCGAAACAGTGTCTACTTACCCTTTGTTTGACTAATTCACCTTCCCCAACAAAAGGTATTCCATTAACGCTTTTTGTACATGCAATCTGTTTTCCGCCTCGTCCCATACTACTGAATGCGGCCCGTCTATGACTTCTGCTGCCACTTCTTCACCCCTATGTGCTGGCAAACAATGCATAAACAAGGCGTCCGGTTTGGCCACTTTCATCATGTCCGCATCTACTTGCCAGTCGGCAAAGTCTTTACGCCGCTCTTCATTTTCCGCTTCAAACCCCATGCTAGTCCACACGTCGGTAGTGACCATATCAGCATCGCGCGCCGCTTCCATGGGGTCGACAAACTCTTCAAAATGGTCGGTGCCGTATAAATTAGCGCGCTCAGGCTCTACTTCGTATTCTGGCGGGGTCGACACATGCACATTAAAGTCCAACACCTCGGCCGCTTGCAACCAGGTATTACACACGTTATTAGAGTCGCCTATCCACGCCACGGTTTTGCCTTGTATCGAGCCTCTATGCTCAATAAAAGTAAAAATATCCGCCAAAATCTGGCAAGGATGGTATTCGTTGGTTAACCCATTAATGACTGGCACGCGCGAATTGGCAGCAAAGCGCTCAATAATGCTTTGCTCGTAAGTGCGTATCATGACCAAATCTGACATGCGCGAAATCACTTGCGCGGCATCTTCCACCGGCTCGCCACGACCTAATTGTGAATCACGCGTGTTCAAATATATAGCGCTGCCACCCAATTGCTGCATGCCCGCTTCAAACGATAAACGCGTGCGCGTGCTGGCTTTTTCAAAAATCATCACCAAGGTGCGGTCTGAAAGCGGCCAGTATTGTTGGTAGGATTTAAATTGCTTTTTAATCCATGCCGCGCGCGCGAAAATATGGTCGATTTCATCGCGGTTCAAATCATTAAACTGTAAAAAGTGTTTAATCGTCATAGCTTAATCTCTGTTTAGTGCGCGTTGGCTAAAAATGCATTCACCAACGGCACCAAGCGATTCAACAATTCTTGCGCCTCTTCTTTGTTAATAATCAGCGGCGGCAATAACCGTATTACTTTTTCAGCGGTGACATTCATCAGCAATTTTTGCGCTAACGCAAGCTTCACCAACTCTGCGCATGGCCTATCTAGCTCTATGCCCACCATTAATCCGGCGTTACGAATATTGACCACGCCTTTGTTACCTTTAAACGCAGCAGTAAATTGCGCATTTAAAAAGTCACCCATGGCTTCAGCGTTTTCACGCAATTGTTCTTCCGCAATGATACTCAGCGTCGCCAAGCCTGCACTTGTGGCTAACGGGTTGCCGCCAAAGGTAGAACCATGTTTACCTGGCGTAAAGGTGTCTGCCGCAATACCTTTGGCCACGCAAGCGCCAATCGGTACGCCAGAACCTAAGCCTTTGGCCAGACTCATCACATCTGGCGTAATGCCGGTGTGCTGAAAAGCAAACCAAGTGCCAGTGCGGCCTATGCCACTTTGCACTTCGTCTAGCATGAGCAACCAGCCGTTGTCGTCACACACTTTGCGTAAGCCTTGCAAATAGGCCGCCATATCGGCAGGAATATGAATACCGCCTTCGCCTTGCACTGGCTCGACCAAAATGGCCACTACATTGTTTTTACGCGAGGCCACAGCTTTAACGGCTTCTAAATCGTCAAACGGCACCCGCACAAAACCACTCACCAGCGGCTCAAAACCGGCTTGCGTTTTGCGATTTCCTGTGGCGGACAGTGTAGCCATGGTGCGGCCATGAAACGATCTGTCCATGACGATAATTTCTGGGTTTTCTACGCCTTTATTGTGACCATACAATCGCGCCAGCTTAATAGAAGCTTCATTGGCCTCACAGCCAGAGTTACAGAAAAACACCTTATCCATGCCAGAGATTTCTGCCAGCTTATCAGCCAAGCGTTCTTGCTCTGCAATATGATAAATATTCGACACATGGATTAAGCGCGCAACCTGCGCCTGTAATGCGGAAACAAAAGTGGGATGGGCATGACCCAAGCCATTGACGGCCACGCCAGACAAAGCATCCAAGTAGGCATTGCCTTGGGCGTCATACAGCCAGACACCGACGCCTTTTTCAAAGGTCACCGGCTGTCTGCCATAGGTATTCATTAAATGCTCGGACATATCAAAACCCAACTAAAAGTAATTCTTAAAAAACAAAACGGCGGCTAAGGCCGCCGTTAATGCCTTACATTATTTTAAAATCCAAGTGCGGCGCGGTGACTTAGGCCATTTGCCATAAAAAACAGCATAGGAATCGACAGCATCACATTGGTACGTGACGCCAACATAGCTACACGTCGCGCTTTAGCTTTGGCGGCGTCATCTGCCACCACCATGCCCAATATTTTTTGCTGATTCGGCCAAATCAACACCCACACATTAAACAGCATAATCGTGCCTAACCACACCCCTATGCCTATACCTTCATAGCCATTACGCAGCATAAAGGCATCGCTGGTATGCGCGCCCAACATGGCAGCCCCTGCTAACCAAGTCACCACAGCCGCCCATCTAAACCACAGCAAAGCGCGCGGTGCAACGTGTTTGGTGATACCAGCCGCTGTACCATCTGCCACGGCGTCTTTAAGTGCAGCCATTTGCACAAAATTAAAATAGTACAACATGCCTATCCACGTAATGCCGGCTAAAAAGTGAATCCAACGCGCGAGTGCAGGTAACAAATCCATATTACACCCCTGCACTTAAAAAGTTTTTTAAGAAAAATACAAGCACAACGGTTAACACAACTCCAGATATGATGGTACCAGTGACTGACTCCAACGGATTTTTCATGGCTTGCTCCCTGTTAAAAAGTTGTTGTATTTATTAGCCTCGAGATTAGCGCAAAAGCTAGCTTTTAGCAAGATTATGGCGTAATTATTCCACGCCGAGTCAGCATGTAGAGCCAGTGTGCCATGCCCGCACAGCGCATAGCAGCGCTATGCTATGCCTCACTAGGTGTCATGTCAGCCGTGTATTGATGCGTAGACCATGCATTAAAAATCTTTTCAATGCAGCGCGTTTCAGGCAAAATATTGTTTTTTTAGAATCAATCACTTAGAGATTTATGGCGTCTGTAACACCCCTCACTAAAGCCTGCCAGCCCGAATTGTTTAACCAATTACCCGTAGATTGGTATTTAAATCCTGAAGTGTATGCGCTAGAGGTTGAACATCTATTTAAGCAGGCGCCCAAATATGTAGGCCATCAATGCATGGTGCCCAATGCTGGCGATTATTACACGCTGGAATGGCTGGATAACGCGAAAAACTTAGTCAATCAAGCGGGTGAAATCCAATTAATCAGCAATATTTGTCGGCATCGACAGGCCATTATGCTCAATGGTCAAGGCAATACTAAGCATATCGTCTGCCCACTGCACCGCTGGACTTATGATTTAAATGGGAAGTTGCTAGGCGCACCGCATTTTAAACAAAACCCCTGTCTACATTTGGACAACGCACAGCTACAAGCGTGGCAAGGCTTGTTATTTGATGTAAGCGCACAACCGCATAATATCGCACAGGAATTGGCGCAATTAGGTTGCAAGCAAGATTTTGATTTTACTGGCTACCATCTTGACCGCGTGATGGTAGATCACTATGCGTTTAACTGGAAAACCTTTATTGAAACCTATTTGGAAGATTACCATGTAGGCCCTTTTCACCCTGGGCTGAACCAGTTTGTCGATTGCAAAGACTTGAATTGGGAGTTTGGCGAACACTATAGCGTGCAAACTGTAGGCTATCAGGCCAATACTGAACATCATTTGTCACCTGTTTACCAACGCTGGCAGCAAGCTGTTAAGCAGTATGCTCCTCATCAGCCACCAAAATATGGGGCCATTTGGTTTGTGTATTACCCCTTTCTAATGATTGAGTGGTATCCCAACGTGTTAGTGGTGTCGCACTTAATTCCTACCGGTGTTGATAGCTGTACTAACGTGGTGGAGTTTTACTATCCTGAAGACATTGCGCTATTTGAACGCGCCTATGTTGAGGCGCAACAGGCGGCCTATCTTGAAACCGCTGTAGAAGACAAAGAAATTTGCCAGCGCATGCATGATGGTCGCAAAGCCTTATACAAACAAGGCGTAGACGAACGCGGCCCCTACCAGCAACCGCTAGAAGCAGGCTTGGAGCATTTTCATCAATGGTATCGCAAGCAACTAGCGCCGCATTTGCCTGCCTATATCGCCAGATAACAGTGACACATGCACACTAAACGCTGGCGACTACCACATCTGGGCAGTGTGTGGATGTTAGTGGCAGCCATTGGCTTTGCCATCATGGGCGCACTAGTTAAAGTGGGTTCGGCAAAATTCAACAGTGGCGAACTGGTGTTTTATCGCTCTATATTTGGGCTATTGGTCATTTACGCTTATATTGCGCAACAAAAACTGCCGTTGACTACGCCAGTATTAGGCAAACAAGTCAGCCGCGCAGTGGTCGGTTTGGCCTCATTGGCGCTGTTTTTTTACGCGATTGCCTATTTGCCTTTAGCTACCGCCATCACGCTCAACTACACCTCTGCATTATTTCTAGCTATCTTAATGCCGTTGATGTTGCACGAAAAACCAAAACGCATCTTGTATGGCACAGTATTGATGGGCTTTGTAGGCGTGGCGCTATTGCTACAACCTAGCTTTGCCAGCAAAAATGCCGTGGCCGGTGCTATGGGTTTGTTGTCAGGCTTTGGCGCAGCACTGGCCTATGCGCATGTTAAGCAATTGGGCAATTTATCAGAGCCGGATTGGCGCACGGTGTTTTACTTTACCCTCATTTCCAGCGTTACCAGTGGCGTGTGGATGCTAGCGCAACATTTTACCGCGTTGGCTTGGCAAGACTTACCAGTGTTATTGGGCTTAGGCTTATCTGCCACCTTGGGGCAACTGGCGATGACACGTGCTTACCGCACCGGCAACACACTTACCGTGGCAAGCCTAGCTTATACCACGGTGATTTTTGCCACCATATTAGGTGTGGTATTTTGGCAAGAATCGCTGCAACTAAGTGAGTTTGGCGCGATTGGGCTAATCATCTTAAGCGGTATTATCAGCATACGCGCCAGTGCACAAAAATAAGGCCGAAAATAATAAGTCCCTTTACATCTCCAATAACCCTTTAAGTGAAGGATTGTAAATTAACCCATTAGATTGCCACGTCACTGACGCTGCTAGCAATGACAGCATAACCGTCACTGCGAGTACGCAGCACGCTGCAGTCCACTGAAATACATAGCAAGATTCAACCTGTCATCTTTCTAATAATCACCACTTAACAGCGTGTGTATTTAATTCACTTTTTTCATCTTACATTACGCACAAAAAAGCACTAGACATGCCTTAATGTTAGGTTTAACCTTAACAACTCACCTTAATTTAATTAGTCTAAATCCTTGATGTATCAACAGATATTCGCCATTAGATTAGTCATTTTATCCACTTGCGCATTGGGGCTAACAGGCTGCTTAGGGGGCACCATTGCCCAGCAAATTGCCCGCACCATTGCCACCAGCGCAGCCGATAGTGCCGTCGCCAACGCCATGGGCCTGCAAGATAGGCAACCGCAGCAACCCA